>NZ_JBEYYW010000007.1:0-281062 GCF_040645695.1 Streptomyces sp. NPDC046712
TGCCCTCTGTGCAATCTGCACGTACGGGAATGGGTGCGCCGGGCGGACGAGGTGCGGGCCTCGGCCACGGCCGACGGGTCCGCGGCGGTGTCGAGGAGGGCGCAGACCGTCGCCCCGGCCAGTTCGCGGGCCAGCGGGACGAGATCGACCGGCAGTCCGGCACCGAGCGGGGCGAGGCGGCGCGACAGGACCTCCTGCCACACCGGGCGCAGCCGCGCCACACCCGCCGCGCCCAGATCCCCTGCCACGGCCCGCCGCGTGTCCCGGTGGCCCGCCCCCTCCTGGTCGAACAGCAGCCCACCGCCGGACAGTTCACGGGCCGCTCCGCCCGTGGTGCCGACCGCCGCGCGGTCCAACGGGATCCGGGTGAGGGCCTGCCGGTACGGCTCGGCGCCGTTCACCAGGACGGCCCGGCCGATGCGGGCCACGGGCCTGTGCCGGACCGCCGCGAGCAGGGCGAACAGCAGCGGGTGGGAGCGCGTGTACACCCGCCGGTCGCGGCGGCGCGCCGCACGGACGGCGGACGACATGGGACAACCGGTCGGAGCCGCCTCCGCAGTGGCCCTCATCGGGTCGTCCCCCTCGTGCGGGCGGCGGCCAGCCGCGACGTCGCCGCGCGATCGGGCTTCGACGAGCGGCCGGACAGCGGGATGTCGGCGAGCAGAAGCGCGTCCGGGCGCGCGGCGCCCATCCGTTCCAGCGGCGCGGCGAGCGCGGAGCGCACCCGGTCGTGATCCGCCCCCCGGCGCGGCTGGACGACGGCGACGAGACGCTCGTCCCCGTCCCCGGCCGGAACGCCCACCAGCACCGCCAGTTCGACGCCGGGCACGTGCAGAGCGGGCTCGTACAGCCCCGGGTAGATGTTCTCCGCCCGCCGCAGGACCATGTCCTTGCACCGGCCCTCCAGCACGATCCGGCCGTCCGCGTCGAGCCGCGCCCGGTCGCCGGTGTCGACCCAGGGCGCCGGTTCCTCGCCGAGGTAGCGGTCCCGGGCCGCCGGGCCGGACAGCAGCAACTCCCCGGCCGCTCCGGTCTTTGCCTCCACCCCCGGCAGCGGCGCGCCCACCAGATCGCCGTCGCCGCCGAAGGCGACCTTGTCCGCCTGCTCGACGGCGGCCGCCGGGAACAGCTCCGTGAGCGCGTACACCCCCCACGCCTCGTCCGCTCCGGCCTCCTTCACGCGGGTGAGCAGATCGGCGCTCGCCGGTGCCGAGCCGGTCCACACGCGCCCGGTGAACCGGGCCTCCTCGGCCAGCGCCGCCCGAAGTTGAGGAGGTGTCAGATACGTTGCCTGCGGGGCCAGTCGGCGCATCTGACGCGCCAGGACACGCGGCGAGCGGGCGGGCAGCGCGACCGGCGCACCGCTCGCGAGGGACGGTACGAGGACGAAGAACGTCCCGCCCAGGACCGGACGGCCGGACTCCGGCCGTACGAGGGCGGTCACCGTGGCCATGCCGGCGGCGAGCGAGGAACGGGTGTGGACCACGGCGCGGGGCCGCGAGGTGGTGCCAGACGTGAAGACGATCACCGCGTCGCCGTCCCCGTCCACCGGACGTGGCAGGACCGCCGCAGCGCCGCCGGTTTCCAGGGCGGGGGCGCAGCCCGGCAGCCTCGGTCCGACCGTGGCCACCGGGCCGAGGTCGGCGAGATCCGGCAGGGCGAGACGGGCCCGGCGGGCGAGCGGCCGCGCCCAACCGGCGACCGCCTGGGCCGTCGCGTCGGCCAGGACCACGTCCGGGCGGGCCAGCGCGAGCCGGGCGCGCAGGACGTCCGGGCCCGCGGCCGGGTCGAGCACCGCGGCGCGCAGCCCCAGCCGGTGCACGGCGAGCATGATGGCCAGCGCGCGCGGCCCCGGCCGTACCGCGACGCCGACCGTGCCGCCGCGCGCGATTCCACGAGCGTGCAGGGCGGCGGCGTACCGGTCGGCGAGATCGGCGAGCTCCCCGCAGGTGGCCTTCGTGCGGACGGCGCCGGTGCGCGTGGTGCCGAGCACGGCGGGACGGTCCGGGTGCGACCGCAGGGTGTGGGCGAGAGCGTCGAGCATCAGCGCGGGTCCTCCCCGTGACGGCCCGGGCCCTTGTCGAGGTACCAGCGGGCGGTTCCGACGATTCCATAGGCGCGCAGGCGCCGGGTGGAGTTCTCCACGACCATGTCGCGCGCGTGGACGATGGCGGTGGTGTGCCGCCGTACCCGGTTCAGGAAGAGCCGGTCGGTGGGCGAGGGACGGCGGGGCATCCCGCCGACGGCCTCGTACAGCCGCGCGGTGATGGCCATGTTGTTTCCCGCGTGCATCCGGTACGGGGCCAGGTAGCCGTGCCGGCGCCGGTGCGCGGGGCGCACCCGGCCGAAGAACGCGGCGACCCCCACGAGCGTACGGAACAGGGCGCGGCCCAGCGGCCCGTGCTCGTCCCGGCGGGCGTCGATGCGTCCGCACACCAGCCCCGCGCCGCTCCGCAGCGCGGTCCGGGCCGCCGCCGTCCAGCCGGGGTGGGGCAGACAGTCGGCGTCCGTGCGGGCGAGCAGTGTGGCCCCGCGCCCGATCGCGTACCGGAAACCGGTGTCGACGGCGCAGCCCACCCCCTTGTCCCGCTCGTCGAGCACATGCACGGGGAACGGCGCCCGCTCCGCGAACGCGCGGGCGATCGCGGCGGTACCGTCCTCGGAGGCGTTGTCCACCACGACCAGCTGGAAGTCCCGGTCCGCCTGCGCGGCGAGCGCCTCCAGGGTGTCGCCGATGCGCGCGGCCTCCTGATGGGCGGGCACGACCACCCACAGCGCGCTCACGCCTTCTCCCAGACCATCGTCATGATGCTGACACCGCCGCCGAGACCGACGAACAGGACCCGGTCGCCCGGGAGCAACCCGTCGTGGACCCGGTCGAGTTGTACGCCCAGGCTGGCGCTGGCGATGTTCCCGAGCTCGGGGACGGTGACCACGAGCCGGTCCCTGGGGACGCCGGTGATCTCCACGAAGCGGTCCAGGTACGGCACGGTGACCTGGTGGACCAGGACGTACCGGAAGTGCCGCCACTCGAGACCCGTACGGTGCCGTACCCGGTCGATCACCGACGCGCCGACCTTCTCGAACACCTCGCGCAGCTCACTGCCGTCGCCGCGGAAGTACGTGTGCTCGTCGCCGCGCGGGTGACGTGAACCGCCGCCGAATATCCCGCCGACCCGCCAGTGTTCGGAGTGGGTCTCGCTGTCCACGTCGAGTATTCCGCCGCGGTCCACCGCTTCGAGGACCACCGCCGCGCCCGCGTCGCCGAAGGTGTAGCCGGCGAAGCCGTCGCGGAACTGCGCCAGGTCGGCCGGGTCGTGCCGGACGGCCCGGCTCGGCGTCTCACCGGTGACGACGAGGGCCCGCCGGGCACGCCCCGCGAGGATCATGGTGCGGGCGATGTCGATGCCGTTGACGAAGCTGTTGCAGGCGTTGGTCACGTCCAGGGCGTGCGCACGTGAGCCGAGTTCGGCCTGCACGATGTGCGCGGTGGCCGGCTCCACCATGTCGCGCGTGGCGGAGGCGAACACCAGCAGGTCGATGTCCGCGGGACCGACCCCGGCCCGCGCCAGCGCCTGGCGGGACGCCCCCACCGCGAGGGTGGAGGCGTACTCGTCGGGCCGTGCGACCCGACGGGTGAGGATCCCGGTGGCCCGCTCGAACATCCCGTCCGGCAGCGCGAACCCACTGCCGGCGACCACCCGCTGCCGCAACTGCTCCGAGTCCACGACCTGCTCGGGCAGGCAGGAGCCGGTCCCGGTGATCCCGACACGGAGGGAGCCGTCGGCGACGGCATCGTGACTGTCCATGCCAGGGAGGCTACGAGCGGATCACGGCGGGTGGCCTGAGTGTCCGTACTCAACTCCCTTGGGAAAAAGCCCTAGTCCCCGGACGTCGTCCACCGACGGAGCCGCATCGGTCCAGGGCAGGCCGCAGCAGCCCAGAGCGGGCCATCTCAGCCCAGGGCTGCCCGAATCAGCCCAGCGCCGGCATGAAGCCGCCTCGGGAGACGCCGCCGGTCAGCAAATGCGCCCAGTCGAGCTCCTGCGGCAGCTCGGGCAGCGAGAGGACGATCGCCCCGCCCGCCCGTTCGACGTCCTCGCACCAGCCCACCATGTCGTCCGGGCTGCCGGCGCCGCCGAACACCGGCGCCATGAGGGCGGGAACGACGCAGCCGGCTTCCCCCGGGCCGTCCACCACGCAGAGGGTGAGCCGGGGCACGACACTCCAGCCCTCGCACGCCGGCACCGCCCCGTCGGGCGCGTCCAGGGCGGGCAGGTCCGCGTGGACGGGCGCGCCGCCGAGCAGCAGCGCGGGGGTGGAGCCGGGCACGAACAGGGTGTTCTCGGGAGGCATGATCACGGCAGCACTGTTCCACACCCGTAGCTCCCGGCGGCGACCGGGGAGGGCTCGCCTGTCGCCCGGGAGGCCGCACCGGATACGGTGGCCGGCAGATCGTCCCTGGAGGGAAGTGAACGGGATCATGCGACTCTTCGAGGCCCCCGGCCCGGGGGAGCCCCTGCGATGACCGCGACCGACAGCCCGCACGTCCTGGTGCGCACCGAAGGGCGGGCCGGGTTCATCACCCTGAACCGGCCGAAGGCCATCAACGCGCTCACCCACGCCATGGTGCGCCGTGTCGACGAGGCCCTGACCGCCTGGGAGGACGATCCGGCGATCGCGACCGTCGTCATCGAGGGCGCCGGAGACCGCGGGCTGTGCGCCGGCGGCGACATCCGGGCGATCCACGACGACGCCCGCTCCGGCGGCCGCGCCTCCGTCGACTTCTGGCGCGACGAGTACCGGCTCAACGCCCGCATCGCCCGCTACCCCAAGCCCTATGTGGCCTTCATGGACGGCATCGTGATGGGCGGCGGTGTCGGCGTCTCGGCCCACGGCTCCGTCCGCGTCGTCACCGAACGCTCCCGGGTGGCCATGCCCGAGACCGGCATCGGCTTCGTGCCCGACGTCGGCGGTACGTATCTGCTGAGCCGCGCACCCGGCGAGCTGGGCACCCATCTCGCCCTGACCGGCGCCCAGGCCGGCGCCGCCGACGCGCTGCTCACCGGGCTCGCCGACCACTTCGTGCCGTCGCAAGAACTGCCCCGCCTCGCCGAGGAACTCACGCGAGCCCACGTACACGAGGTCCTGCCCCGGTTCTCCCGGCCTGCCCCGCCCGGCGAACTGGCCGGCCGGCGTGAGTGGATCGACGCCTGCTACGCCGCGGAGACGGTCGAGGCCGTCGTCGACCGGCTGATCGACTCCGGGGTCCCCGAGGCCAAGGAGACGGCCACCACACTCCTGACCCGCTCGCCCGTCGCACTCAAGACCACCCTGGCGGCGCTCCGCCGAGCCCGGCACCTCGACTCCCTGGAAGCCGTCCTGAACATGGAGTTCCGGCTCTCCTGCGCCGCCCTGTCCTCCGCGGACCTCGTCGAGGGCATCCGCGCGCAGGTCGTCGACAAGGACCGCGACCCCCGCTGGTCCCCGCCCACACTCGCCGAGGTGACGGACGACGTCGTTGCCCGCTACTTCGCCCCGGCGGGCGCCCCGGAGCCGTTCTCAGCGTGACGGCGCGTCCGCGGGGGTCCCGTCCAAGGTCATCCCGAGCGGAACACGCCCGATCGCGCGGCCCTGTGCGTCGAGCAGCCGGCCCATGCGCTTGGGAGTGTGGAGCGCGACGGTCCGGTCCTTGACCTCCAGCGCCGGGAAACGCTCCGCGAGCAGCGCCTCGAACGGGTCGATCGCGTCGAGGCCGTGCAGCCAGACCAGGACCAGGAGGTTGTGCGGCCCGCTCACCGAGACGCACATCCGGACCTGCTCCATCCGAGCCAGCGCGTTCCCCGTGGCCTCCAGATGCGCGTGGGGGACACAGGCTCGGTAGATGACCATGGTCGGCAGACCGGCGAGCGGGTGCGCCAGATCGCAGCGGATCGTGATCGCACCCTCCCGCGTCATCCGCTGGAGCCGGCGCCGGGCCGTGTGCTCGCTCAGGCCCGTCAGCGCCCCCAGCTCCGTGTAGCCGAGCCGGCCGTCGGCGCCGAGCGCCGAGAGCAGGGCACGGTCCTCGGGAGAGACACGGTCGTACGCCCGCACGGCGTGCACGGTTCGGCCCCGCGTCCTGGGGGAGGTGGCCAGGGCCGCGCGCTCCGCCGGCTCCATCGCCCGCATCCGCCAGTCGCGGCCCTCCCCGTACAAGGTGATGCTCAGCCGCGTCCGGGTCGAACGGACCCCGCGCAGGCCCCCGATGACACGGTGCACCGATCGTCCGAGCGTGGGCAGGTCGGGCGCCGCCACCGAGAGGAAGAGGTCGAAGTCGCCGGCCGTCTCGTCCACGCTGAAGACCCAGGGGAGCGCGGCGGCCGCGGCGCTCACCGCCTCCACACGGCGGGGCCGGCAGCGCACCTCGACGTAGGCGACCGCCGTCGTCCCCGCGCTGCCGTACGCGGTGATCCACGCCAGACCGCCCGCGCGCAGCCGCTCCCAGCGGCGGGCCGCGGTCGTCGGGTCCACGCCGAGCGCCCGGCCGATGCGGGACCACGGGGCGCGGGGGGCCGCCTGGAGCGCGTCGATGAGCGCCAGGTCGAGCTCGGAGAATCCCCGCTCCGGATCGATGGTGCCGGAATCCGGCTCCAAGCCATAGCTCGTGATGCTTTCCGGCAATTTCCAGGCTTCTTCGCTCACGGACCGGATCGTAAGGGCACTTCCGGCCGGGGCATGCACCGGCCACCGGAGAGTGAGGAGTGCCGTGTCTGCTCCGCCCCCGAGCACGGTCCGGGCCCGCCGGACCGTCCGGATCACGATCGTCCTGCTGTTCGCCGCCTGGCTCGTCGACTACGCCGACCGCCTCGTCATCAACCTCGTCCTGCCCTCCATCGGCGAGGAGTTCGACCTGGGCCGAGGGCAACAGGGGCTAGTCGTCTCCGCCTTCTTCCTCGCGTACGCGCTCTGCCAGATCCCCGGCGGCCTGCTCGCCGACCGCTTCGGCGCCCGGCGCGTGACCTCCTGGGCCCTGCTGTCCTGGTCCGTCTTCACGGCGCTGACCGGATTCGCCTGGTCGTTCGCCGTACTGCTGATCCTCCGCTTCGCGTTCGGCGCGGCCGAGGGGATCTTCCCGCCTGCCTCGATGAAGGTCCTCGTGGAGCGGACCACACCGGAGGAACGGATGGGCGCCAACGGGCTGATCATGAGCTCCAACGCTCTCGCCGCCGTTGTCACCCCGATCGCCGTCGCCCCGCTCATTGCCGCCTTCGGCTGGCGCTCGGCGTTCTTCTCGACGGCCGCCCTCGGCGTGCTGGTCCTGATGGCGGTACGGAGGTGGCTTCCGGCGCCGCTGACGCGCACCGATCCCGACACCCCCGGCGACCGCCACGGACTCCGGGCGATGCTGCGCGAGGGCGTGCTGTGGCGCTTCGCCCTGATGCTGTTCGGATACAGCACGATCATGTGGGGCCTCACCACCTGGATCCCCTCCTACCTCCACGACGAACGCGGCATCCCCCTCACCTCCGCCGGCGCACTCGTCGCCGTCCCGGCCCTCGCCTCGGCGGCCGCGACGGTCGCCGGCGGCCGGCTGGTCGACCGGCTCGGCGGCCATCACCGCACGGTGCTGGTCCCCGCGATGACGGTCGCCGCGGCCGCCCTCCTCCTCATGGCCCACTCGGCCTCCCTCGCCGGGTTTCTCGTCTTCGCCACCGTCGCCGCGTGCGCCGCCTCCCTCACCTACATGCCGATCTTCGCCGTGCCGCTGCGGGGACTCGACCCCCGCCACGTCGGCATCGGCAGCGCCGTCATCGTCCTCGGCGGCCAGGTCGGGGGCATGATCGCGCCGCCCGTCATGGGCGTGCTCGCCGACACCTTCTCCTTCCAGGTCGCCTTCGCCTTCCTCGTCCTCGGCGCGGTGATCGTCGCCGTGACGTCGCTCGTCACCCCGCAGGACGCCGCCTCCTTCCGCGCCGCGCTCGGCGCGTCCCACCACGACCCCGACCCGTCCTCTCTCACCACGGAGCAGAAGTGATGCACACGACCCCCGTCACCGCCCGCCCGGTCGCCCCGCTGCTGGCCGGCCTCACCGAACGGCTGCCCGGCCTGCGCGCCCTCTACGAGGACCTGCACGCCCACCCCGAGCTGTCCTTCCAGGAGTTCCGCACGGCCGGCATCGCCGCCGCCCGGCTGCGGGAACAGGGCTGGGAGGTCACCGAGGGCGTCGGCGGCACCGGCGTCGTCGGCGTGCTGACCAACGGCGAAGGCCCTGTCGTGCTCCTCCGCGCCGACATGGACGCCCTGCCGGTGAAGGAACGCACCGGCCTTCCGTACGCGTCCACCGCGACCGGAACCGACCCGGACGGCAACGAGGTTCCCGTCATGCACGCCTGCGGCCACGACATGCACGTGGCCTGCCTGCTCGGCGCCACCGCACAACTCGCCGCCCACCGTGCCCGGTGGCAGGGCACGGTCGTCGCGGTCCTCCAGCCGGCCGAGGAGATCGGCGGCGCGCCGGCCATGATCGACGACGGGTTCCTGGACCGCTTCCCCCGCGCCGACATCTGTCTCGGCCAGCACGTGGCGCCCGTACCGGTCGGCTTCGTCGGGACACGCCCCGGCCCGGTCATGGCCGCCTCCGACAACCTCAAGGTGCGGCTCTTCGGCCGTGGCGGCCACGGATCGATGCCCGAGACCACCGTCGACCCGGTGGTCCTGGCAGCCGCGATCGTCATGCGGCTGCAGACCGTGGTCTCGCGCGAGGTTGCGGCGGCGCAGACGGCGGTGGTCACCGTCGGCTCGCTCCACGCCGGCACCAAGGAGAACATCATCCCCGACACCGCCGACCTGCGGATCAACATCCGCAGCACGGCCCCGGCGGTACGGGACCGGCTCCTGCGGGCCGTCGAGCGGATCATCCGCGCCGAGGCCGCCGCGTCGGGCGCCCCGAAGGACCCGGAGATCGTCCCCTTCAACACCTTCCCCGTCACGGTCAACGACCACGACGCCACCCACGCTGTCCAGGGCGCCCTCACGGCCGCGCTCGGCGAGGGCCATGTCTTCACACTGCCTCAGACTCTCACCGGCAGCGAGGACTTCGGCACCTTCGGCACCGCGCTCGACGCGCCCTCCGTCTTCTGGCACTTCGGCGGCGCCGACCACGCCCACTACCGCGACATCGACCCCGTGGCCCTGCTAGAGAACGGCCTCCCCGACACCGTCCCCGCCAACCACTCGCCGTACTTCGCACCAATACCGGAGCCGACCCTGGAGATCGGCGTGACGACCCTGCTCGCCGCCGCCGCGCACTGGCTGGCCGAGGAGGCCGACGGCGCGTGACCCCACGACGGCCGCCGGCCCGACCCGGGCCGGCGGCCACGGCCGTCAAAATCGGTGTCCCGAAACCGGGACGGCTCCCTACACTCGCATCACATGCCGCCGGGAACCCGGCGTGCCCGACGAACCGAACGAGGGGAGCCCGACCGTGCGTTGCCACATCGCCGTCGTCGTTCCCCGGTCCCGGTACGACGTGATCCTGATGTCCCGGTCCGACCGGTGCCGGCTGCGCGGCCGCCACCGGACGCCCGTGACGAACTCCTGAGCCCACCCCTCCACGGGGGCTCTCCGACGCCCGCCTCCGGGCCGCTTCGTCCGGGAATCGCGCCGCCCTGTTCTCGAACACGTCGAAAGGCCCCGGGCCGTGCGTACCCACCTTCCCCTCTCCCTGCCCAACTCCCTGAACAGCGTCCGGAATCTGGGCATCCTCGCCCATGTCGACGCCGGTAAGACCACCGTCACCGAACGGATGCTGTACCTCACCGGCGCCATCCACAAGCGCGGCGAGGTCCACGACGGCAACACCGTCACCGACTTCGACGCGCAGGAGCGCGACCGCGGCATCACCATCTTCGCCGCGGCGGTCAGCTGCGTCTGGGACGACCACCGGATCAATCTCATCGACACCCCCGGACACGTCGACTTCTCCGACGAGGTGGAGCGCTCCCTGCGCGTCCTCGACGGCGCGATCGCGGTGTTCGACGCGGTCTCGGGGGTGGAACCGCAGAGCGAGACGGTCTGGCGACAGGCCGACCGGCATCAGGTACCGAGGATCGCCTTCGTCAACAAGATGGACCGCGCGGGCGCCGACCTCGACACCGCCGTGGCCTCGATCCGGGACCGTCTGCACACCGTGCCCCTCGTCGTCCAGCTGCCGATCGGTCACGAGGACGGCTTCACCGGAGTGGTGGACCTCGTGCACATGCGCGCGCTGCTCTGGGAACCGGGCAGCGACACCCGTACGGAGGGCCCCGTGCCCGACGCACTGGTGGAAGAGGCGCGGCGCCGCCGCAGGGCCCTCGAAGAGGCGGTGGCCGAGCTCCATCCGGCCGCCCTTGAGGAGTTCTGCGAGCGGTCGGCACTCGCCGTGCCGACGCTGACCGCGGCACTGCGTGATCTCACGCGGACCGGGGACGGCGTGGTCGTGCTGTGCGGATCGGCCTACCGCAACCGCGGGATGGAGCCGCTCCTCGACGCCGTCGTGGCCTACCTGCCCTCGCCGCTGGACGTGCCGCCGGTCCGCGGCACCGTGGACGGAGCGGTGGACGGCGTGGTGGAGGAGCGGGCCGCCGACCCGGCGGCGCCGTTCGCCGCCCTGGTCTTCAAGGTGAACTCGACCGCCACCGGGCGGCTGACCTACCTGCGTGTGTACGCGGGAACCATCGGAAAGGGAGATGTCGTGCTCGACGTGGCCGCTCGGCGCACCGAACGGATCGGCCGCATCCTGCGGGTGCAGGCCGACCGGAACACCGAGGTGGACCGGGCCGGTGCCGGGGACATCGTCGCGGTCGTCGGCGTGAAGGACGCCCGGACCGGCGCCACCCTGTGCGCGCCGTCGGCGCCCCTGCTGCTCGAACCGCCCATCGTGGCCGACCCGGTCGTCTCCGTCGCGGTCGAGGCCCGCAGAAGCCTCGACACCGACCGGCTTGCGTCCGCGCTCGCCCGACTCGTCGAGGAGGACCCCTCGTTGACCGTCCGGACCGATCCCGAGACCGGCCAGACCGTGCTGTCGGGCATGGGCGAACTGCACCTGGAGGTGGCCGTGGAGAAGATCCGCCGGGCCCAGGGCCTGGACATCGGCGTCGGCAGGCCGCAGGTCGCCTACCGCGAGACGGTCGTGCGCGGGGTCGACGGCCTGGTCTACCGGCACGTCAAACAGGACGGTGGCGCGGGCCAGTTCGCCCATGTCGTGCTCGACGTGGCGGCGCTGGACGAAGAGGAGTTCGCGTTCTCCTCCACCGTCACTGGTGGCCGAGTACCGCAGGAGTACATCCGCGCGGTCGAGGCGGGCTGCCGCGACGCCCTGGCCGAAGGCCCCCTCGGCGGCCATCCGGTCACCGGCGTGCGGGTGACGTTGACCGACGGCGCCACCCACTCCAAGGACTCCTCGGAGATGGCGTTCCGTACGGCGGGGCGCCTCGCGCTCCGCGAGGCGCTGCGCGCGAGTGCGATGACGCTCCTGGAGCCGGTGGTCGAGGTCACGATCACGGTGCCCGACAGCGCCGTGGGCGGGGTGCTCGGTGACCTGGCGGCACGCCGCGGCCGGGTCTCCGGCTCGACCGCACGGGCCGGTACGGCGGTGGTCACCGCCACCGTGCCGCTGGCCGAGCTGTTCGGCTATGCGTCCCGGCTGCGCAGCCGCACCCAGGGCCGGGGCACGTTCACCACCCGGCCCACCGGCTACGCGCCCGTCCCGGCCGGCCTGGCGGCCGGGACGCCGTCCCGGTAGCGGCTCCTGACGGGCCCGTCCTCCTTGGGGGGGCGGGCCCGTCCCGTACCCGCTCGTCGACGCGCACGTATCATCCCGTGGACACGGAGGGGGCGGAGTGACGTCATCGAGGAAGCCCGGGCGAGACCGTCGGCGCAAGCGGCGCGAGGACGGCGAAGAGGGCTGCTGCGCGGGGATGCTCGACACCTGCGTCGGGTACCGACAGTGCTGCCCGGAGATGTGGCTGACCCTGCTTCCGGCGCTGTTCCTGGCGCTGGTGCGCCCCTCGAACGGCCGACGCCCTTCGCGCGCTCGACGCCCCTCGCCGGACGGCCGGCCGCCGGGGCGGGTCGCCGGAGCGCTGTACACCGCGGTGCAGTACTACCGCGACGAGATCAGCCCGGGCCGTCCGCCGTGCTGCCCGTACACGCCCAGCTGTTCGACCTACGCCGTCAAGGCGCTGGGTCGGCACGGCGCGGTGCGGGGCGGGCGACTGACGGTGTCTCGCCTGCTGCGCTGCCGGCCGGCGGCGGCCCGGCGCCGGGGCTACACGGACCCGGTACCGGACTGATCGCCGACCGGCCGCCGTCCGACCCCACCGCCGCCCGACCGCCGTCCGCCGACCGACGGCCTTCCGGCTTGCCGCCCGCCCGGCGCCTGCCGAAGGCTCCCTGACCGCGGGTCGAAGCCGCCGCCGTGCCGCCCGGTCAGCCCGCGTTCCCGCGCACGACGACGAACGCGCCGCGGCCGCGGCTTCCGTCCGGGGACTCCCACTCGGCGGTGACCTGCCCCCGGCCTTCCGCCGGACCGTCCGCCCGGAGCACGCGCGTCACGACGAGAGTGAGCGGCTCCCCGGCGTCCCCCGCCGTCCGTACCGCCAGTTCGGTCCCGTGCGGCCGGTCGGCGACGGCGGTCGGTCCGGTCACGGCCGTGAGGCCGACGCCGTCGAACCGTCCGGTGACGGTGGGATCGGGGGTGTCGGTCGCGCTCTGGGCCTGCGGCTCGGCGCGTCCTTCGAGCAGCGCGAGCAGCCGCTCCACGAGGACCGGGTCGTGGATCCCGTCGTACACCCAACGCTTCCCCAGCACCCCGTGCTCGGAGGTGCCGACGAGGGCCTCCTCGGCCCCGTCGAGCGGAGCCCCGCGATAGGTCAGCGGCAGGTGGTACGAGACTGCGGTGTCACCGGAGCCGTCCGTGACGACCATGAACTCGATGCCGACCTCCCCCTGCGGATCGTCGAGCCGGAAGCCCCCGGCCTTGCCGAGCTCCGGCGCACGCCCGGTGGCGACGTACCAGGGCCGGGAGGGCAGCCAGGAGGCGAGCAGCTCCAGCTTGGTGGGGCTCATGGTGGTGCGGTGAATAACAGCCATACCCCGTGAACTTCCCATCGTCGCCTACGGTTCCCGTCACCAGGGTGACAGGAGCACCTCCCGCCTCAGCCCCCACCGCCGCCCGTCGAGGCGGTCCACGTCGAGATCCCGGCGCCCCCCCGCGGCATGGGCATCCGGTTCGGGCGGCACAATGAGGATCATGCTGCTGTCGTTCCAACCGGTCCTCGAGCGCATCGCCGAGGAGATCGAGGACCTCGTAGGCCGGGGCCGGCCCGCCGACTACATTCCCGCGCTCGCCGCCGGCGACCCGGGCCGGTTCGGGATGGCCGTCGCCGAACTCGACGGGACGGTGTACGGCGTGGGGGATTGGCAACAGCCCTTCTCCACCCAGTCCGTCACCAAGGTGTTCACCCTCGCGCTCGCCCTCGCCCGGGAGGGCGAGCCCCTCTGGGAGCATGTCGGACGCGAACCGTCGGGCAACCCCTTCAACTCCCTCGTGCAACTGGAGTACGAGAACGGCATCCCGCGCAACCCGTTCATCAACGCCGGCGCCCTGGTCGTCACCGACCGGCTGCACAGCCTCACAGGCGACGCGTCGGGCTCCCTGCTCGACCTGTTGCGCGCGGAGAGCGGCAACCAGGACCTCGACTTCGACCGGGACGTCGCCGCGTCGGAGACCGCGCACGGCGACCGCAACGCCGCGCTGGCCCACTTCATGGCCTCGTACGAGAACATCGCGAACCCGGTTCCGGTGCTCCTGCGCGAGTACTTCCGGCAGTGCTCGATCGAGGCGTCCTGCGCCGACCTCGCGCTCGCCACCGGCTTCCTGGCCCGCCACGGCATCCGCGCCGACGGCTCACGGCTGCTCACCCGCAGCCAGGCCAAGCAGGTCAACGCCGTCATGCTCACCTGCGGCACCTACGACGCGGCCGGGGACTTCGCCTACCGCGTGGGTCTGCCCGGCAAGAGCGGCGTCGGCGGCGGCATCATCGCCGTCGTCCCGGGCCGCTGCACCCTGTGCGTCTGGAGCCCCGGCCTCGACGAGCGCGGGAACTCGGTCGCGGGCGTCGCCGCCCTGGACCGCTTCACCACCATCACCGGTCTCTCCGTCTTCTGACCGCCGCGGCGACCACGGACGCGACCGCCGCGCGGGACCACGGACCGGTCGTTACGGCGACCGCCGACGCGGCCCGAGCGATAATGGGACGAACCACCCGGGCCGTGACGCTGGAGGTGCCTGGTGACCAGCACGGTCGGACCGACCAGAGGCACCGAGGGGGTCGATGCCGCGCTCACGAAAACGGTCCGCCGTACCGGTGCCGCCATCGGCGCCGTCTATCTTCTGGCCCCCGACGCACAGGTGCTCTGCCTCGAGGCACTCTGCGGCGCTCCGGCGGAATTCGCCGCCCCGTGGGCGCGGATCTCGGTGGCCGCACCCGCGCCGGTGGCCGACGCCGTCCGCGAGAACCGGCTGATCTGGGTGGGCAGCCAGCAGGAGATGGCCCGCTCCTATCCCCGTACCGCGGTGGCCCTGCCGTACCCCCTCGCCCTGGCCGCCGCACCGATCACCGGTGCACGCCCCTGGGGCTCGCTCCTCCTGATGTGGCCGGCCACCCACCCACCGCGGCTGACCCGGCGGGAGCTCGGCATGGTCACCTCCTGCTGCAGGCGTCTTGCCGCGCTGCTGCAAGTGGCGGCCGAGAACGGCAGGCCCTTCGTCCACGCCGACCTGCCCCGCGTCCTCCCGCTCGACACCGTACGCCCGCCCCCGACCTCCGAGCAGACGGTCGTCGACTTCGCCGACCGCCTGCCCGGCGGCTGCTGTGCCCTGGACCTGGACGGACGCGTCACCTATCTCAACGACGGCGCCGCCGAACTGCTCGGCAGTGACGCCGAGACCCTGCTGGGGACGCTGCCGTGGCAGTCCCTGCCCTGGCTCGACGACCCCACCTACGAGGACCGCTACCGCGCCGCGATCATCAGCCGCGAGCCCGTCTCCTTCGCGGCCTGCCGCCCGCCGGACCGGTGGCTGGACTTCCACCTCTACCCGGACGCCGGCGGTGTGAGCGTCCGTATCGTGCCCACCGGCGGAGCGCCCCCGGCGAGCCCCGCTCCCCGACGACAAGAGACGGCCACCGCCACCCCGGCCCGCGCCGGACAGCTCTACCAGATGATGCACCTGGCCGCGGGCCTGACCGAGGTCGTCGGCGTCCAGGACGTCGTGGATCTGGTCGCCGACCAGATCATGCCCGCCTTCGGCGCGCAGGGCCTCGTGCTGTCCATGGTCGACTCCGGCCGCCTCCAGATCACCGGTCACCGCGGGTACCCCGCCAAGGTCGTCGAGCGACTGGACGGGCTGCCCGTCGACACCAGCTTCACCCCCGCCGGGCGGGCGCTCTCCAGCGGCATTCCCTCGTTCTTCGCCGACCCGCAGGAGATGCGGCGGATCTACCCCGAGGCGGTGCCGATCAGCGGCAAACAGGCGTGGGCGTTCCTGCCCCTGATCATCTCCGGCCGGCCCGTGGGCTGCTGCGTCCTGTCCTACGACCGGCCCCACACGTTCCCCGCCGAGGAACGGGCCGTCCTGACCTCGCTCGCCGGCCTCATCGCGCAGGCCCTCGACCGCGCCCGGCTCTACGACATCAAGCACCGGCTCGCCCAGGGACTCCAGGAGGCGCTGCTGCCCCACAGCCTCCCCGCCGTGGCGGGCCTCGACGTCGTCGCCCGCTACCTGCCGGCCACGCGCGGCATGGACATCGGCGGCGACTTCTACGACCTGATCCGGCTCGGCGACACCGCGGCCGCGGCCGTCATCGGCGACGTCCAGGGCCACAACGTCGCGGCCGCCGCGCTGATGGGTCAGGTCCGTACGGGCGTCCACGCCCACGCGACCCTCGGCGAGCCTCCCGACCAGGTGCTCTCGGCCACCAACCGGCTGCTCACCGATCTCGATCCCGGCCTGTTCTGCAGCTGCCTCTACGTCCATCTCGACTTCGCCCGGCGACGCGTGAGCCTCGCCAGCGCCGGACACCCGCCGCCTCTGGTACGCCTCGCCGGGCTTCGTACCGCCCCGCTCGATGTGACGCCGGGCCCGCTGCTCGGCGTCATGCCCGGAGCCGAGTACCCGGTCACCGAGATCCCGCTCACCGCCGGACTGTTGCTGCTGCTCTACACCGACGGTCTCGTCGAGACACCGGGTACCGACTTCGACGACTCGCTCGCCGAACTCGCGGGGCATCTCGCCGTGGCGGACGACCGGGACCTGGACCACCTCATCGACACCCTGCTGGAGGAGGTCCGCCCCGCCCGGCTGCGTACGGACGACATCGCGGTGCTGGTGCTGAAGGACCGTACCGGCCCCGAACACCTCGGCCGTTGACGCGCCGCGGTGGGCCGGTCGGTCGACTCCGGGCGCCGTCCGAGCCGCGCCGCGAGGCGAGCGGCGGCCGCGCGGGTCAGGATGGAACGGCCGTCACGACCAGGAGCCGCCATGCCCGATCGATCCACCCACCAGGACCCCGCCCTCGCTCCGGCCCCCGCCGCGTGGGAGGCCCGGACCGTCGCCGCACCCGGCCAGGGGTACCCCGCCCGCTGCATGACCGCCGGGGACTACTGGTACGACCGGGGCGCGGAGGGCGCAGGCGCGGGCCCCACCGCGCCGCTCGGGCCGTGCCCACGTCAGGGCGCGGAGTAGCCGCACGGTGGTCGTCACGCGTGGGTTGCTGATCGGCGGCGGGGAGATGCCCGCCGCCTCCGGCCGCACCACCGAGGACCTCGACCCGTACACCGGCGAGGTGTACGCGACCGTGGCCGCCGCCGGCCCCGAGGACGTCACCCGGGCGGTCGAAGCCGCCCACGCGGCCTTCCCGGCCTGGGCGGCACTCGCCCCCTTCGCCCGCCGCACTGTCTTCCTGAGGGCGGCCGACCTCCTCGACGCCAGGGCCGAGGAGGCCGCCGCGCTCATGGCCCACGAGACCGGCAGCACGCGCCCGTGGGCGTACTTCAACGTGGCGCTCGCCGCGAACATCCTGCGCGAGGCCGCCGCGGCGGTCACCGCACCCCGCGGTGAGGTCCTCAGCGCCCAGGCGGAGGGCACGCTCGGCCTCGCGGTGCGCGAACCGCTCGGCGTCGTCGCCGCGTTCGCACCCTGGAACGCGCCGCTCATCCTCGGCGTACGGGCCGTCGCCGCTCCCCTCGCCGCGGGCAACACGGTCGTGGCGAAGCCGAGCGAGAACGCGCCGGTCGCCGCCGGGTACTTCGTCGCCGACGTGCTGCGTGAGGCCGGGCTGCCCGACGGCGTTCTCAACGTCGTGACCAACGCCGTCGAGGACGCCGCCGAGATCGCCGAGACACTGATCGCCGATCCCCGGGTCCGCGCGGTCGACTTCACCGGATCGACCCGCACGGGCCGCGTCATCGGCACGCACGCGGCGCGGCACCTCAAGCCCGCGGTCCTGGAACTCGGCGGCAAGAACTCCGTGATCGTCCTCGACGACGCCGACGTGGAGTACGCCGTCGACGCGGCCACGTTCGGCGTCTTCATGAACTCCGGCCAGATCTGCATGTCCGGCGACCGCGTCCTCGTCCACGACCGTGTCGCCGAGGAGTTCACGCGGCGGTTCACCGCCAGGGCGGCGGCGCTCCCGTCCGGCGACCCGGGCCACCCGCAGACCGTCGTCGGCCCGTTGGTGAGCGCGGCCGCGGCCCGGCGGGTCGCCGGGCTCGTGCGGGACGCGGTCGCCGCGGGCGCCACCCTGCTCGCCGGCGGCGGGGAGCCGCGGGGGGCGGTGCACCCGCCGACCGTACTGAGCGGCGTGACCCGGGACATGGACCTCTACTACGCGGAGGTCTTCGGACCCGTGTGCGTGATCGACACCTTCGCCGACGACGACACGGCCGTCGCCCTGGCCAACGACACCGACAATGGACTGACCTGCGGCATCATCACCGAGAACGCCACCCACGGCCTGGCGGTCGCCCGCCGCGTCCACTCGGGCATCGTGCACGTCAACGACCAGTCCGTCGCCGACGAGCCCCACGCACCCTTCGGGGGCGTCAAGGCATCCGGCTACGGGCGCTTCGGCGGGCGCTGGGGCATCGAGTCCTTCTCCAACATCCGCTGGGTCACGATCGCCGGCCGGAAGGCCCGTTACCCGTTCTGAGGGGGAGCGACGAGCGCGTCGGACTGGTGTGAGCGTCGCAGCGCGTCGGCGACGAATCCGCCCGCCTTCAGCTCCTCGACGAGCTCGGCAAGGAACCGGACGGTCCCGGGCCGCCGGGACAGGGTCGTGCCCACGGCCTGCCGGATCTCCATGAACCGTTCCTCGATCAGCCGGAGTCCGGGATCGGACGCGACCACCTCCGTCATCGGCTGCCTGATGCCGGCCGCCACCTCCAGGCCCTCGGAACGGAAGACGTCGACGCCCTCGTCCCCGCGGACGACGGACGCGTGCCGCAGCGTGCGCGAGAGGAAGAGGTCGTAGGCGGAGCCCCGCTTCACACCGATCCGGACACCCGCACGGTCGATGTCGGCGGCCGTGGTGAAGGCCGAGTCCCGGGGCACCGCGTACACCCCCTCGATCACGACGTACGGCGCGGTGAAGGCGACCTCGGCCTCCCGCGCCGGCTCGACGGCCAGGAAGCAGAGGTCGGCGCGGCCCGTTGCCATCGCCTCGTACGACTTGCGGGCCGCGTCGAAGCAGACGAGCTCGACCGGCACGCCCAGCCGCGCACCGATCTCCCGCGCGAGGTCGACCGTGACCCCGGCCGGGGACTCCGGCGTGCCCTGGGCCAGGACCGGATTGCCCAGGTTGATCGACGCCCGCAGTACGCCGGTCGGCGCCAGATCCTCGGTTATGTCAGTCGTCACGCTCGTCATGGGGCGGAGTCTAGGACACCGTCTCAGACCGGGTGCGTGGCGTCCGGGCGCGGCCAGGGGCGGCCTTCCAGGCGCTCGATGTCGCTGTTGAACCGCTTGAGATACGCGGCGAAGTCGGCCACCTCGTC
The DNA here is from genome assembly GCF_040645695.1 of Streptomyces sp. NPDC046712. Taxonomy (NCBI): domain Bacteria; kingdom Bacillati; phylum Actinomycetota; class Actinomycetes; order Kitasatosporales; family Streptomycetaceae; genus Streptomyces; species Streptomyces sp. NPDC046712. The sequence goes on from NZ_JBEYYW010000007.1 coordinate 19,084, forward strand.
GGCCGTCCAGTCACTCAGGACCCGTTCCAGACCGTGGATGTTCTCGGCACGGTCCGCGTCCAGGCGGCGCCGGCCCTCGGCCGTGATGCTGAACTTGCGGGCGATCCCGCCGTCGGGGTCCGGGATGCGCTCGACGACTTCGGCCTTCAGCATGGCGGCGGTCTGCCGGTTGAGCGTGGAGGCGTCCAGGCCGAACGCCTCGCTGAGCTGGCCGATGGACATGGGCCCGTCCATCCGGATGCGGCTGAGCAGGACGTAGGCGCTCCGGTCGAGCCGCCCGCCGGTGCTCCGCGTCCGGGGGTTGAACAGATGCGAGTGCCGCCCGACGAGCATGGTCTCGAACTCGATCAGGTGCGTGGGCTTTTCCATGGGTGTCATCCTCCCAACCCCGCACGGCGTCCCGCCAACCACCGACTGCCTCATATGCAGGATACATGGACTGTGTACTCTGCATGTGATGTGTACGATGCACATCGCTGAGCAAGCGCCAAGGAGAACCACGTGCACAGCTCAAGGACCGACGCCCGCCCCGGCGGTGTCGTCGGCGTACTCGCCTTCGCGGGCATCGTGGCCGCGCTCATGCAGACCCTCGTGGTCCCGCTCCTCGGCGATCTGCCCCGCCTCTTCGACACCAGCGCGTCGAACGCGTCCTGGGTCGTCACCGCGACCCTGCTGTCGGCCGCGGTCGCGACGCCGGTCGCGGGCCGCCTCGGCGACATGTACGGCAAGCGCCGCATGCTGCTCGTCTCCGTGGCGCCCCTCGTCCTGGGCTCGGTCGTCTGCGCCCTGTCCTCCTCCGTCGTCCCGATGATCGTCGGACGCGGACTGCAGGGCATGGGCATGGGCGTCGTCCCCCTCGGCATCAGCCTGCTGCGCGACGTGCTGCCGGCCGAGCGGCTGGGCGGATCCATCGCCCTGATCAGCGCCTCCATGGGCGTGGGCGGCGCGCTCGGCCTGCCGTTCTCCGCGGCCGTCGCCGAGAACGCCGACTGGCGCGTGCTGTTCTGGGTCGCCGCCGTCCTGAGTCTCGCGGTCGGTGTGCTGATCAGGCTGCTCGTCCCCGCGGGCCGGACCGACGCCGCCCCGGGCCGGTTCGACGTGCCGGGAGCGCTCGGCCTGGGCAGCGCCCTGGTCTGTCTGCTGCTCGCCGTCTCCAAGGGCTCCGACTGGGGCTGGGGGAGCGCCACGACCCTCGGCCTCTTCACCGCCGCGGTCGTCGTCCTGCTGGCCTGGGGGTGGTGGGAGCTGCGCACCGCCGAGCCGCTGGTGGACCTGCGTGTCACCGCTCGCCCGCAGGTACTGATGACGAACGGGGCCTCGGTCCTGGTCGGCTTCGCGATGTACGCCCAGTCGCTGGTCGTGCCGCAGCTCCTCCAGCTGCCCGAGGCCACCGGCTACGGCCTGGGCCAGTCGATGCTGGCGATGGGGCTGTGGATGGCCCCCGCGGGGCTGATGATGATGCTCCTCGCCCCGCTCGGCGCCAAGCTCACCGCCGCCCGCGGCCCCAAGGTCACGCTGGGCGTCGGCAGTCTGGTCATCGCCCTCGGGTACGCGTCCGCCCTGCCGCTCATGGGATCGACCGGCGGCCTGCTCGTCGTGACCCTCGTCTGCAACACGGGCGTCGGCCTCGCGTACGGCGCGATGCCCGCCCTCATCATGGGCGCCGTGCCCGTCTCGGAGACCGCGTCGGCCAACAGCTTCAACACGCTGATGCGCTCGATCGGCAGCTCCGTCTCGGCCGCCTCATGGGCGTCGTCCTGGCCCAGATGACCACGGACTTCGGCGGCCATCTGCTGCCCTCCGAGGACGGATTCCGCGCCGCCCTGCTGATCGGCAGCGGCGTGGGCCTCGCGGCCGCGGTGGTCGCCTTCCTCATCCCGGTGCGGCCCCGGCCCGACACCCCCGAGACCCCCACCGCCTCACGCCCCGCGTCCGAGGCCAAGGTCTGACCCTCGTACGCACGCCGCGGGAAGCTCGCGGCGAGGACTCGGCCGTCCTTCATCGCACGGCCACCGCAGTGCCCTCCACGGTTCGCAGGGGTACGGCATGACTGATCTGGGCATGCCAATCGCGTCGCCCCATGTGGTGGTCCGTCAGGAGGACACAAGTGAAGACGAGTTCGCGGGTCCGCAGGGTCTCGCTCATTCTCGGCAGCAGCATCGCACTGGTCGTCGCCGTTCCGGGCAGCGCCCTCGCCGCGCCGCCCACGGCGCTGCCCGCATCGGCGGACGGGCTGGAGCAGACCTTCCAGCCCGCCTACGACTACGACACGGACGGCTGCTACCCCACCCCGGCCATCGGTCCGGACGGGACCGTCAACGGCGGTCTCAACCCGTCCGGGGCCCTCAACGGACAGTGCCGGGACTCCTGGGACCTCGACAACACCAACGGCTACGCGCGCTCGAAGTGCAACAACGGCTGGTGCGCCGTCCTGTACGGCCTCTATTTCGAGAAGGACCAGGCCGTGGCGGGCAGCGGACTCGGCGGGCACCGCCACGACTGGGAGCACGTCGTGGTGTGGATCCAGAACAACGAGGCCCGTTACGTCTCCACCTCCGCGCACGGAAACTTCAACACCTACGGCCGTGACCGGATCCGCTGGGACGGGACGCACCCCAAGATCGTCTACCACAAGGACGGCCTGAGCACGCACTGCTTCCGGCCCGCCAACTCCAACGACGAGCCGCCCGAGAATCACAAGCACCAGTGGCAGTTCCCCGCCCTGGTCGGCTGGAACGGATACCCCGCAGGGATCCGCGACAAGCTCAGCCAGGCCAATTTCGGAAGCGCCGTCTTCGGTCTGAAGGACGGCAACTTCGCGCCCCATCTGGCGAAGGCGAAGCCGGCCGGCATCCCGTTCGACCCCTATGCCTGACCGGCTTCTCCACCTGACGGACGCCTACGCCTGACGGGAGGTCATGGCGCGGGTTCGGCGCGCGCGGGCACGTCGTGTGTCTGGTGGCCTCCGCTGGCCAGTATCCGTACATTGCCCTGCTCGTCGATCTCGGCCTGCACGATGCCGGTCTCGTCGGCGTACACGGGGTGCCCGCCCGCGCCCTTGCGGTCGGTGCGGGTGACCACGATGGAGTCACCCGACACCGGAAATGTCAGCTCGTAGCGTTCGACGCTTTCCATGCGCCCTTTATAGGTGAACCGCACGCCCGTCAGCCGTTCCGACACCTCCCACAGGCGGCGGCCGGTCTCCGGGCCCGTCGCCCCGGTGGACAGCCGTGAGTCGGCCGTCGGAGTCCGTGAAGTGGGCGGCGCTCTCCGCGTCCGCCGGGTAGTACGACTCGATCGTGACCTCGGCCAGTGTGATGTCCATCGGGTTGCCGAACGTGGTGGTGGTCGAGAACAGCCGCAGCTCTTCTCCTCGTCCGCCGAAGCGGAAGATCATCGGGAGCACGGTGTCGGATTCGACGGCCGGGCTTGTCGTGTCCTCGGGCCCGGGCGTCAGCAGCTCCTCGTAGAGCGCGGTGAGCTCGGCGTCGGGAGCGGTGGCGAGCCGACGCGCGATGCGGGAGCGGAACACCGAACGTACGTCGGCCAGGTTGACGAGCCGCGGAGCGAGCCCGCGCGGGTCCAGCGCCAGCCGCACCATGTTGACCGGCGGCCGCAGCAGGTCGGGAGCGACATCTGCGAAGAACGGGGCGACCGCGCGATTGGTCGTCACGATGTTCCATCGGCGATCGAGCACCAGGGCCGGGTACGGCTCGTGCGCACGGAGCACCCTGCCGACCGCCTCGCGGGCCGCCGCCAGTGCGTCGCTGCCGAGTGGGCGCTCGGCGTACCGGGGTGCGAAGCCGGCGGCGAGCAACAGCTGGTTGCGGTCGCGCAGCGGCACATCGAGCTGATCCGCGAGCCGGAGGACCATGTCGGCGCTCGGCCTGGACTTTCCGGTCTCGACCAGGCTGACGTGACGAGCCGATACGTCGGCGGCGATCGCGAGATCAAGTTGACTGAGTCGTCGGCGATGCCGCCACTGCCGCAAGAGCTCCCCGACCGTGTACACGATCACCAAGATGACGCATCGGGGAGCCGGGCGCCATGAAATCCGAGTTCATCGACAACCCTGGCGACCGCCGAAACACTGCGTCCATGACCACAGAAACAGACAACAGGAGCATCGTCGAACAGGCGCTGGCGCAGCTGATCGCGACCGGTGACGTGGAGGCGCTCGAGCCGCTGCTGAGCGACGACTTCGTCCATCACAGGTCGGATGGGACCTCGTCCACGAAGGCGGTATGGCTCGCCGCCGTCCGAGCGGTGCCGCTTGCCGACCTACGGGTCGAGGTCCATCACGTGCTGGCCGACGGCGATCACGTCATGATGCACTCGCGGCGCTGGATTCCCGGTGCCGGGCCGGGCATCGCGGGCGTCGACATCTGGCGGCTGGTCGATGGGCTGATCGTCGAGGGCTGGGAGATCATCGAGCCGGTGGCCGACGCGGCAGCCCACGTGGTGTGGTGGGAGGAAGCCGCGTTGAACGGGAACTAGGGGGCGTATTGCGTTGTGATCAATCTGCGAGATTCACCTTCGCGGCAGGGCCTGGACCGGTAGACCCTCTTGGGTGACTCGCGTGCAACTGACCGATTCGGAGTGGGGGTTCATCGTGCCGTACCTGCCGATCGGCGAGCACGGCCCGTACCCCGAGCGGCTGCGGCAGCAGTTCGAGGGCGTGATCTGGCGGTTCAAGACGGGTGGGCAGTGGCGGGAGATGCCGACGGAGTTCGGCGCCTGGTCGACCGTCCACAACCGCTTCCGGCAGTGGCGTGACGCCGGCGTCTTCGAGGCCCTGCTGGAAGGCATGATCGCGGAAGCCGCGAAGCGGGGCGAGGTGGATCTGTCCCTGGTCGGCATCGACTCCACCACCGCGCGGGCCCATCACGACGCTGCCGGGATGCACCTGGGCGAGGACGTCCTCACCGCTCTGGAAAAAGCTGCCTCCAAGGCGGAGAAGGCCAGGTCAAGGGGGGCTGCTGCGAAGAACAAGCCGGACAGGAGCCCGAAGGCGATCCCGAGCGGGAAGAGCGACGACGCATCCGGCGCCGACGCAAGCTCCGGCTGAAGGCCGCCCTGCTCGGACGCTCCCGGGGCGGACAGACCAGCAAGATCCATGTCGTCGGCGACCGCAAGTGCCGCCCGCTGACGTTCATCCTGACCGCGGGACAGGCTGCCGACAGCCCGCAGTTCATCCCCGTGCTGGGGAAGGTACGGGTCCGCGGGCCCGTCGGCCGTCCCCGCACCCGGCCCGCCGCAGTCGCCGGGGACAAGGCGTACTCGTCCGCGGCAACCGCGCCCACCTGTACAAGCCCCGCATCAAGGCGGTCATCCCGGAGAAGAAGGACCAGGCCGCCAACCGGAAGAGGAAGGGCCGCAGGGGCGGCAGGCCCGTCAACCACGATGCCGACCTTTACAAGGAGCGCAACACCGTTGAACGGCTGATCAACAAGCTCAAGGCATGGCGAGGTATCGCCACCAGGTACGACAAGACCCCGGAGAGCTACCTCGCGGGCCTGCACCTTCGCGCCTCGATGATCTGGATCAAAGATCTCGCCCGAACGACCCGCTGATTACGGCTCGATCCGCACCGACGTGTTCGGGAGGGCGTGGGATGCCCTGCCGTATTCCGCGAGCCATGACGCGCTACGTGGCCGATGCCAGGACCTTGCTGCACATCGTGGCGACCGGGGTGCGGATCAGTCCCGATCATTAGCTTGTCGCACCAAAGCCGGTGCGCTCGCAGGCAGTGTCGCTGCTGTTTGAACGGGTCGGATGCGGCGAGCTCGACGAGGTCGAGGCGTTGCGAATGCACGAGCGCCTGACCGAGGTGAAGATGCGGCTGCTGGGTGCCCGCCGGCCCGGTGGGCGATGGGGCTGGACGGGTGCAGTTCGGCGGCTGCCCTCGGGGTCCTCCGACCGGAACGGCGAGCAGCCGGATTACATGGGCCTGCGCCTCTGCGGCGGGGCGTGCCGGCGGCCTTCCAGAGCCGGGTCCGACGGACGAAAGAGCTCCATGGCAAAGCGCGAACCTCGCAACCGCACGTGTCGCCCCCTGCTCCGCGGCCTCGCCGCCGCCGTGCTCGCGGCTGGCTTGCTGGTGGCCTCGACGGGACCCGGATACGGGACCGACGCGGACGCTCCGGCGGCGTCCGGCGCACAGTTCACACCGTTGACGGCGGCGGTGATGACCGAACCGACGCCGTTCGTCGCCACGGACGGCAAGACCCACCTCTCGTACGAGCTGCTCACCACCAGCTCACTGTCCAGCAGCACGCCGGTGCGGCTCGACCGTGTCGACGTCCGGGACGCCCGCACCCATCGGGTCATCGGCTCGCTGAGCGGGCAGGCGCTGGCCGACGCCGCCAATCCGGTGGGTGACCCCCTGCCGGGTGCGGACGGGTACACCCCGGCGCCGCCGGGGCCGACGCCGACCGTCATCCAGGGCTCCCAGCAGTGGGTCATCTGGATCGACCTGATCCTCGACCGCGGTCAGCCCGCGCCCAGGGCCGTCGAACACCATCTCTCGGGTGCCGTCCTGACCGCCTCCGGCTCCTCCGCCTTCGAGGAGACGGTGCAGCGCACCCGGCTCTCCCGCACCGGGCCGTTGAATCTGGGTGCGCCGGTCCGTCCTGGCACCTGGTACTCCAGCGAGTCGTGCTGCGGCAACACCCACCACCGGCGCGGCCTCGGCCCGATCAACGGTCGCTTCTACGTGCCGCAGCGCTTCGCGATCGACTGGTACCGGGTCGGCGAGCAGGGGCAGACCTGGGAGGACGACCCCGCGCAGCTCACCAGCTACCTGAGCTACCGTCAGCCGGTCGTGGCCTCGGCCGGCGGCAGAGTGGTGGAGGTCCAGGACGGAATCCGGGACAACACGCCGCCCGTCACGCCGCCCGTCCCGCCGATCGAGGAGACCGTCGGCAACCACGTCACCCTGGAGGTCGCGCCGGGCCGCTATCTGCTCTACGCCCACCTGGCGGCCGGCTCGCTCAAGGTCCGGGAGGGCGACCGGGTCGAACCCGGCCAGGTCCTCGGCCTGATCGGCAACAGCGGCAACTCGACCACGCCCCACCTGCACTTCCAGGTGATGACCACAGCCCAGTTCTTCCCGACCGACAGCCCACCGTTCACCTTCCGGCAGTTCCGCGTCGTCGGACAGGTCGAACCCCGGATCTGGGACGACAACCTGGGCCTGCAGCCGACCGGCGTCCTGCCGATCACGCCCTCCCCGTACGACGGCCGTCACCGCGCGCGCTATCCGCTCGACCGCGAGGTCCTGGAGTTCTGACCGGCCTCCGGTCGGGCCGTCGTCCCGGACTCGCGCCCCGGGCAGTCGCTGCCCGGGGCGCACGGCAGTGGTGCCGAGGCGGAGAGGGGGCGGCCGGTAGGAGCCGCGGGGGCGGCGGGGGACTAGGGCGCGTACCGAGTCGTGATCGACGAGTCGTCCCGTGATGCCGCGAAGGCAAATCCATCAGATTGATCACAACGCAATACGCACCCTAGGACGCACCGCCACCGCCACCGCCCCCGTCACCGGCCAAGGCGGCGACCTGATCGGTGATCATGTCCAGGATCGTCGCCGAGGCCTCCGCGTCGTGGCCGAGGACGAGGAAGTTCAGGGTCAGTCCGTCGGTCACGGCGGCCAGATAGCGGGCCAGGACCGGGGTGGGGACCCGGAGTTCGAGACCCATACCGGCGCTGACCTCCTCGATGAGCCCGTGGTAGATCTCGGCGTACCGCTCGTGCTGATGGCGCGCCAGAGGCTCGAACCCCGGTGTGCGCAGGGCGTACTGAGTCAGCTCGTAGGTGAGCATGTGCTCGCCGGGATGAGCGCGGACATGGTCCCAGTACGCCTCGAAGCCGGCCCGGATCGTCTCCCGGAACGTGGCCCGAGGACGCAGCGCCTCCTTCACAACCCCCACGTAATGATCGGTGATCGTCGTGATCACCGATTCCAGGAGCGCCTGCTTGGAGTCGAAGCAGTAGTGGAAGACGCTCAGCGACACGCCCGCCTCGGCCGCGATGGACCGGGTCGTCGTCCTCGGGACGCCGTCCCGGGTCATCGCGCGGATCGCGGCCTCGGTCAGCTGCCGGCGTCGTTCGGCCAGCGGCCTGCGGGACATACGGTGGTTCCTCTCGGTTCTCCGGTCGGCCGCCCCCACCCGGGGAGCGGCACGCGGGCCGGGCGGAGCGGACCCGATCGGATCCGCTCCGCCCGGCCCGGTGGCCGTGCTTCGTCCTGCCTCGTCCCGCCTCGTCTCAGCTGCTGTAGACGCCCACCTCGTGGAGCGAGTACCCCCAGTCCGTGGCGCGCTGCACCCCCTGGACGCGGAGGTACCGGGCGGTGGTTCCGGCGAACCGGGCCGTGTCCAGGCCGCCGTCACCGGCGTCGGTGGACCAGACGGTACGCCACGCGGCGCCGTCGTCCGACACCTCGATCCGGTACGCCTTGCCGTACGCCCGCTCCCAGTCGAGGGTGACCCGCTTGACCAGCTGCGGCTCACCGAGGTCGATGCGCAGCCACTCGCCATCCCGCCACTCGCTCGCCCAGCGGGTGCCCTGATCGCCGTCCACGGCCCGGCCGGGCGCGTAGGAGACGAACGGGTTCCACCACTCCGTGGTGGAGGCGGAGGCCGCCCTGCCCGAGGCCAGGTTCACCCCGGCCCGATGCCGCTCGGATGCGCCCCAGGTGTCGAGGTAGGACTCGGCGCCGCGGAACAGGTCGTCCACCACGCCCTGGCCGCCGACCAGCCGGATGTCCTCGATCCAGTCCGGCACGAGGCCGACGTGCGAGGCGCCGTCGGTGTTGAGGTCCCAGGACCGCTGCCCGGTCGTCTGCCGGTCGACGACGGAGCCTCCGTCGGTGGTACGGAACGGATACCGCACCGGGTTGGGGGTGTCCGCGCCGCGCGGGCCGGGCCAGCCGCCGACGCCGTTCATGTCGGTGCCGTAGCCGTATCCGACGTTGTACTTCTCGCGCAGGGCGTCCTTGCTCTTCGCCTCGCCGCTGAAGGCCTCGGCACCGTTCATGTACTGGGCCGCGAAGCCGCCGAGTCGGTAGAGCCGCTCGGTCCAGTTGTCGTCCATCCAGCTGTGGGAGGAGATCACCCCGGGATACGACTCCGACTCCAGGATGTCGAAGGCCCGGCCCGCGGCCTTGACGCTCATGTGGTCGATCTCGAGCATCATCTTGCGCTTCATCATGCCCCGCACCGCGTACTCACCGAGTTCTGTGAGACCTCGGGTGTTGCACTGGGCGTCGGAGGCGTATGCCGGGACCGTGACGCCCGCCGGCAGCTCCTTCTGCGCCGCGGGTGCCGCGGCGAGCCCGATCGGGTTGTCGTGCTGTGGGCCGGTGCACTTCTCGGTCTTCCAGAAGGTGCCGGTCGACAGGAACTGGCCCACGTTGATCGCGGTCCCCAGCGCGCCGCTGTCGAACCGGACCCCGCACAGGGCGTTGTCGAACTTGTGGCAGAGGAACATGCTCCGGACGCCCAGCCGGTGGAGTTCGTCCAGACCGCGGTCGATGTCGGCGCGGTCGCACTGCGCGATGTCCAGGATCTGCTTGCAGCCGAAAGGCTCCGAGGTCTCGACGCCGAGGACGACGGCGAGCTTGCCCTGTTCGATGACCTCGCGGGCCTGCGCGGTGTCGGTGACGATCCGGAACCAGCCCTTGCCCGGCCCGCCGAACATCTTGTCGATGTAGGCCTGCATCTCGTACGTCTTCTGGGCCTGCAGGCGGATCGAGGTCATCTCGTCGCAGCTGCGGTCCTTGAAGAAGTAGACCGAGCAGATCACGCCGTTTGTGACCAGGTCGTTGACGAGAACCCGCTGGCCGCCGCGCCAGGCCCGCTCCACCCAGGCGTAGTAGTTCTGCTGGTGGGTCAGCGAGTCATGGGCGGGCCAGTCCTTGAACGTCGGCCAGCCGTTCGGGTCGTGCTTGCCGTCGCCGCCCTTGGTGATGAAGTCGAAGATCGCGAGCGAGCCGTCGGGGTAGTGCTCGGGACAGTCCTTCAGAGCGTCGGCGACGCCCAGCTCGGAGAACGTCTTGCCGCAGATGAGGCGGCCGCCGAAGGCCTCGTTCGACATCAGGTGGTTGTGCGCGTCGACAAAACCGCGCACCTCGCCCTGGGCGTTGGTGCCCTTGAAGGGCTCGCCCGTGACATTGATAGCGGAGTCGGGCTGGGGCCGCGCGATGGGGTTCCACCAGCCGTCGTCGGCGGCGGAACCGGGGGCGGGGCCGAGCAGCATCGCCATCGTGGCGAGGAGCAGTGACAGCACGGCCAGGGCCCTGCGCCTGCGGGTCGGGGAGCTGTGTGGGGGGCGCGTCAGGGACATCGCTCACGTCCTCGGTCGGCTCGGTCGGCTCGGGTGTCGAACGGCGCGGTCGTGAGTTGTCATGCTCCGCGCTAAAGGTGTGTCGAGAATCCCGACTGCGGCGACCGGAGTCAAGAGTCCGGGACAGTTGACCTGATGGCCCGTCGGATCCGGTGCGAGTGGCCGTCACGGGACCACCGCGCCGGGCCGCCTCCGCCTCGGCGAATTCTTTTGCTTGCGGGCGGCAACCCCCTGCGCGGCGGCGGCAACAAGAGGGTGCAAGGAATCGAACAGACCCCCCACACCGAAAGCATGGGATTCATGAGCAGACACAAGAGACGACCGAAGCGCGTCGTCGTCCTCTCCGCGCTCGCCGCCACGCTCGGCCTGAGCACCGCCGTCCTGGCGACCACCCTGATGAGCCCCGCGAGCGCGGCCGGCGCCTGGCCCCAGGCGAAGGGCGACAAGCCGGTCACCGCGACGATCGAGGTCTCCGGGACGTACGACGGCAAGCTCCAGCGTTTCTACGGCAGCGGCGGCCTGGGCGGCGACGGGCAGGACGAAGGGCAGGCCCCGCTCTTCAAGCTGAAGGACGGCGCCGTCCTCAAGAACGTCGTGCTCGGCTCGCCGGCCGCCGACGGCATCCACTGCATGGGCAGTTGCACGATCCAGAACGTCTGGTGGGAGGACGTCGGCGAGGACGCCGCCACCTTCAAGGGGACCTCCGTGAACTCCGTGTACACGGTCTACGGCGGCGGCGCCCGCAAGGCCTCCGACAAGGTCTTCCAGTTCAACGGCGCCGGCAAGCTGGTCGTCACCAAGTTCCAGGTCTCCGAGTTCGGCAAACTGGTGCGCACCTGCGGCAACTGCTCCAAGCAGTACCGCCGTTCGGTCATCGTCAACGACGTGGACGTGACCGCCCCCGGCAATTCGCTCGTGGGCATCAACGCGAACTACGGCGACACCGCCGCGCTGCGCAACATCCGCTTCCACGGCGACAGCAACAAGAAGATCAAGCCGTGCGTCCGCTTCCAGGGCAACAACACGGGCAAGGAGCCCGTCGAGCTGGGCAGCGGCCCCGACGGCACACACTGCAAGTACACCGCCTCGGACATCAGTTACGACTGAGACGGCGACGCCACCGGCGCCCAGTGCGCCGGTGGCGGCTTCCCCTCCCTCCGACGGCCCGCGTTCAGCCCCGCGGGCGGAGATGAATGTCCGGCCCGCTCGTCCCCGGTGCCTCCACACCCGGCAGCAGCCGCATGTCACGTCCGTAGTCGCCGCCGACGAGCGTCCGGTACGGCACCGGTTCGTCCGTGAAGAGCCCGTCGAGCCGTCCCGCGTACGCCCGCTTCGCCACCTCGACCCGCTCCTCGGGCAGCTCGTTCGCTTCGTACACCGCGAAGGGTTCCAGGGGCTCCATCCCGGTGAACCAGAACAGACCGTGCTGCAGCGGGTGGAGTACGTCGGCGAGCCGCCCGTGGATGCCCCGCTCGGAGAACGACGACTCCCGCGCTCCGGCCGTCACCGACACCAGCGCCCGCCGCCCCGCCAGGGCGCCCTCGCTGTAGGGCGGCGGGACTTCCGGACCGTAGCCGAACCCACTGGTGAACACCCGGTCGATCCAGCCCTTGAGGATCGCTGGAGCCGAGAACCACCACATGGGGAACTGCAGGATCACCGCGTCCGACCAGCGCACCTTCTCCTGCTCCGCCGCGATGTCCGCGGACAGCCGCCCCGCCAGCGTGGCCCGCTCCGAGGCGGCCATCACATGCAGCCGTTCGGCAGGGTGCTCGGGGAAGTCGTCCGCGTCCACCGCCGCCTTCCACTTCATCGCGTACAGGTCGGACACCCGCACGTCGTGGCCGGCCGCCCGCAGGTGATCGACGGCGAAGGCGGTCAGGGTGGCGTTGAGCGAGCGGGGTTCGGGATGGGCGCTGACAACAAGGATCTTCTTCATGTCGCCACGTTCTCCCGGCTACGACGAGGCAGCCAGCACCCTGTTCGACGGACGGACCCGTGATCCTGGTACCGCCGGGGCCACCCATACTTGACGCATGAACGGCGTGGACAACGGAATCGGCGGGGTCGGTGACACCGGGCGGGCGCTCGGCGACTTTCTGCGCGCCCGCAGGGGGCGCGTCGCGCCGGAGGACGTCGGACTCACCGGTGGGCGTCGCCGACGGGTGCGCGGACTGCGCCGCGAGGAGCTGGCCCAGCTCGCCGGGATCAGCGTGGACTACTACGTACGTCTCGAACAGGGCCGGGCAACCCAGCCGTCCGCCGAGGTGCTCGACGCGCTCGCGACGGCGCTCCGCCTCGACACGGCGGAGCGCGGCCACCTGACCACCTTGGCCTGCGCGAGGCGTGACCCCACACCGCGGGGACGGGTGAGCCCCCAACTGAGGCGCGTCCTGGCCTCCCTCGCGCACCTTCCGGCCTTCGTGACCGACCACCGCCTCGACGTCGTGGCCTGGAACGCCCTGGGCGCCGAACTGATGGGCGGCCTGGCCGATCCGGGCCGCCGCGACCGCAACAACGCCAGGTTCCTCTTCCTCGACCCCGCCTCCCGGGACGTCCACCCCGAGTGGGAGGAGCGGGCCCAGGAAGCCGTGGGCCAGCTGCGCGTCGCCGCCGGACGCTACCCCGAGGACGTCGACCTGGCCGCGCTGATCTCCGAACTGTCCACACACAGTGCCGAGTTCCGCAGGATCTGGTCCACCGGCGAGGTCGTCATGTGCGTGGCGGGCCGCAAGCGCCTGTGCCACCCGCTGACCGGCCCGCTCACCCTGGACTTCGAGACCCTCCACGTCCCGGCCGCCCCCGGCGAAACCGGGCTGGTGGTGCACGTGTTCAGCGCCGAGGAGGACAGCCGCGAGGCCGCCGCCCTCGCCCGCCTGACCGCCGCTCGCGGTCTCGCCGTCTGAGAGCCGCTCGGGGCCGCAGGGCGCGGAGCCGGTTTTCTCGGGGCCTCCGCCCGACGTCGCCCGGCGGCCATGCGATTGACTGGGGCCGGCAATGACCGAAGGACGCGGAACTCATGGGGGCCACGCGGTGAAGAGCAAAGACACTCCGCTGATACCGGACGCGGAGTGGCTGGAGGAACGGCTGGGCAAGGGCTCGCTCTGGCGACCGGACGAGGCCGGTCTGCCGGCCGAGCTGACCGATGCCGAGTCGAGGGAGTTCCTGCTCACGGTCGGCTTTCCCGCCGTCCACCTCGACGTCGTGGGAATCGACACGAGGCATGTGCGGAAAGCGGACGGGCTGGAGCCGTTCGACGCCGACGAAATCTACGGGAACCGCTACCCCGACGACGACTCCCCGCCCAAGAACTTCTGTTTCGCCGTCGTCGTCTGTGGCGACCAGCATCTGATGCTCGAGGCGGCGGACGGTGGCATCACCCATTACGACCCCAACGGATGGGACCACGGGGACGGTTGGCAGGGACCGGCCGCCGATTCCCTCCCTCGGCTGGCCGTGCTCCTCGGGCTGATCGCCGAGTCGAGCAACGCCCTGGAATCGGACGACGACGCCGTACGCGCGGCCGCCGTCGCCGATCTGCGTGAGCGCATGATCGGCCAGGACCTGAACGTGGACGAATCCGCCTTCTGGGACGAGGTCTTCGATTGCCTGGAGTGAGAACGGGGCCCTGAGGACTGCTCAGGGCCGTCGATCGCGTGGTCGGGTGGCGGGTCGGCGCGGGTCGGCGCGGGGCGGCCTACGCGGGTTTCCATCCCCAGACGGTGAGCATGCCGGCCGACAACGCGGCGCACTCGTCGGAGCCCAGGTACCGGACCGCCGCGTCGACGGCCGCATCGTCGACCAGGCCGGTGGCGAGCATCGCCGCTCTGCTCCGCTCCCATGTGTCCGCCCAGAAGCGGCTGATGGGACTGCCGGGCAGCAGCGGCGGCACATGGATCTCGGCGGCGACGGGCACCAGCCCCGCCCCGCGCAACCGGTCGGGGTACGAGGGCACCCAGGACACATCGGTGCCGATGGTGGCCCGCAGCCCCTGCCACATCGCCCGCATCACCACGGTGTACGGCGTGCTGGGCGTCCGGTCGCTCGTCAGGTCGACCGCGTCGCTGAGCACCAGCACACCGCCGGGCGCGACGAGTTCGGCCAGCCGCGTGATCAGACGGTCGCGCTCGGGCAGGTGCATCAGCACGAAGCGCGCGTGGACGAGCCGGAAACGGCCCGGGGCGAAGTCCGCGGCGGTGATGTCGGCCTCCAGCACGTCCAGCCCGGGCACGGCCCGTTCGGTGAGGAAACGTACGTCGCGGTCCACGGCGACAACGCTCGCCACCCCGGCCTCGTCCAGCAGCCGGCGGGAGACCGTACCCGTACCGGCCCCGACGTCGAGGCAGCGCCACCCCGGGCCGACCCCGAGTGCCCGCAGCCGCGCCATGGTGATGTCGTCGTAGGCGAGGGCGCCGAAGTCGATGCGCTCGCCCTCGCCGGCCTGTTCGGGAGGGAAGACGGCCTCGCCGTAGCGCCCGCCACCCGGCGCGTCCCCGCGCGGAGCGGCGGTCACGCCGCCGCCGACGCGACGCCGAGCGTGTCGTCGTCGAAGAGTTTCATGGCCGGACCTCTCACGGGGTGGGGCGACGCCGGGTGGCGGCCCCGAGGCCGCCTCCCCCCGATCCTCCACCGACGGCCGCCCGAACGGCCGAGGCGCGCCGCGAGCCTGAGTCAATCGGCCCAAGGGACACGGCACATGAAGCGGCCGAGCCGGCGAGCGGTGCGGATGTTGTGCGGGCGTTGCGCCGGCGACCCGAGTCCTACGCACCGCTCATCCGCGCTCGCGGAGATACGCCTCCAGCTCTGCGGCACCGGCCAGCATCGCGCGCCCGCGGGCGGACAGCCGACCGTGCCAGTCGCGCAGTGCCGCCTCCAGCGGTTCCAGCCCGCCTGCCGTCCGCACCTGGACGATCAGCGGGGCGATCTGCTCCAGCAAGTAGCCGCCCCGCCTGAGCTGGTGGGCCAGCCGGGCGTCCCGTACGTCGGCCTCGTCGTAGACGCGGTAGCCGGTCAGCGGGTCGCGGCGCGGGCGGACCAGCCCGGCACGCTCCCATTTGCGCAGCGTCGCGGGCCGGATTCCGAGCTTCTCTGCCAGCGGCCCGATGAACGTGCCGCCGGGCCCGGACAGCGCGGCCGTCCCGGACTCCGCACCGGGCTCGGGTGCCGTGGTGGGCTCCAGGTCACGCAGCGCGCTCTCCACGGCCTGGAGGGTCCGCCGGTCGTCGAGGAGCTGGGCGTGGCTCTCGTCGATGAGGCGGAACGCCCCATCGACCGAGCCTTGGTTCACGGCCCGCATGATCGCCGTCGCCGTGCCGTGGCCGTGGCCGGGCACCAGGGCGAGAAACGCGCGCAGGGCGCCCGCGTGCAGCGAGGTGTAGGTGCGGTAGCCGTGGGGAGTGCGGGCGGCGGCCGGAAGGATGCCGGCCTCCTCGTAGTTCCTGATCGCCTGCGTGGACAGACCGTGCCCGCGCGCCAGATCCACCGGCCGGAGTCGCTCACCGCTTTGAAGGTTTCTCCCCATGACTCCGACGATATCGCGCAAAAGTTTCAATCGAAGGTTCAACAATACCGTTGAAGGCATGGCTACTGACATCGAGTACGTCGCCCATGCCGTCGACGCAGCCGCCGTCATGAGGCTGCTCCCGGCCCGGCCCCGGCTGCTCGCCCTGGGCGAGCCCACCCACGGCGTGGACACTCTGCTCGACCTGCGTAACGAGCTCTTTCAGCAGCTCGTCGAGCAGGAGGGCTACCGGACGATCGCGCTCGAAAGCGACTGCATGATGGGCCTGGCCGTGGACGACTACGTCACCTCGGGCACGGGCACGCTCGACGAGGTCATGGAGCACGGATTCAGCCACGGCTGGGGCACCTCCGCGGCCAACCGCGAGCTCGTGCGCTGGATGCGCGCCCACAACGACGGCCGGCCCGCCTCCGAGCAGGTCCGCTTCGTCGGTTTCGACGGCCCGCTGGAGATGGTCGGCGCCGCGAGCCCCCGGCAGGCCCTCACCGCACTTCACGGCTACCTCGCCTCCCGGGTCGACGCGGACCTTCTCCCCTGCACCGCGGAAACACTCGACGGCCTGCTCGGCACCGACGACCGGTGGACCCATCCCGCCGCGATGATGGACCCGTCCCGGTCCGTGGGGCAGTCGGCCGACGCCGGTCGGCTCCGGCTGCTCGCCGACGATCTGGTGGCGCTGCTCGACGCGCAGACGCCACACCTGATCACCACGACCTCGCCGGACGACTGGGACCGGGCGCGCCTGTACGGGCGCACCGCCCTCGGTCTGCTGCGCTACCACTACTGGATGGCCGACACCTCACCGGCCCGCATGACCCGGCTGGTCGGCGTACGGGACCAGATGATGGCCCACAACCTCCTCGCCGTAGCCGCTCGGGGCCCGGCATTCGTCCACGCCCACAACTCCCATCTCCAGCGGGAGAAGAGCACGATGCGGATGGGCGGGATGCCGCTGGAGTGGTGGAGCGCCGGCGCGCTGGTCAGCGCCCAGCTCGGCGAGGCGTACGCCTTCGTGGCCACGGCCCTCGGGACGATCCGGCACCAGGGAGTGGACACACCGCCGCCGGACACCCTCGAAGGACTGCTGTACGAACTCCCGGAGGACCGCTGCGTCATCGACGCCCCGCGCCTGGCCAGCGCCCTCGGCGACAAGCGCCCCGCGCCCCGCGTGTCGCCCTGGTTCGGCTACGCCCCCTTCGACCCGGCCCACCTGGCGGACAGCGACGGGATGGTGTTCGTCAAGGACGTTCCACAGATCTAGAGCTACTGATCGGGCTTGGAGGACAGGACGAAGCCCGAGCCGGTGCCCGGTTCCTTCCCCCGAAGCTGGGGGCGTGCCGTAGCGGCCAGGGCCTCCACCAGCGAGGATGCCCTCCATGGCCACCGACAGAGATCTCGCTCCCGTGCGTTCGGCGCACTCCACGCCCCTGGTGTTCGGTGCGGGAGCCGGCATCGGCGTGTTGGGCGGGATGATCGGGCTGGGCGGCGCGGAGTTCCGCCTGCCGTTGCTGATCGGCCTGTTCGGGTTCGCCGCGCTCTCCGCGATCATCCTGAACAAGGCGATGAGCCTGGTCGTGGTCCTCGTGGCACTGCCCGCCCGTCTGACCGCCGTCCCCGCCTCCGAGGTGGCAGGGCACTGGCCCGTCGCGGCCAACCTGCTGGCCGGGAGCCTGTTGGGAGCCTGGGCCGGAGCGACGTGGGCGGTCCGCATGCGCGGCTCCACCCTGTACAAGGTGCTGGCGGCGCTGATGGTCCTCATGGCTGCGGCCCTGCTGGTCACGCACACCACGGCCCTGGGGACGCTCGCGTTGCCGCTGTGGGCCCAGGTGCCGAGCGGAGTTCTGGCCGGCTTCGGCATCGGCGTGGTCGCGGCGATCATGGGCGTGGCCGGGGGCGAGCTGCTGATCCCGACGATCGTGCTGCTGTTCGCGGTGGACATCAAAACCGCGGGAAGCCTCTCGTTGCTGGTGTCGCTGCCGACCATGCTGGTGGCCTTCGCCCGCTACAGCCGCGACGGCAGCTTCTCGGTCCTCGGCACCAACCTCCGCTTCACCATGACCATGGCCGCCGGGTCGATCGCCGGTGCAGTGCTGGGAGGGCTGCTCCTTGGAGCGTTCTCGGACCTGATACTCATCCCCGCCCTGGCCCTGCTCCTGCTCGCCTCCGCGGTCAAACTCGCCCGTCACGACTGATCTTGAGTCACCTCGACCGCGGGGGGCCAACTCAATACCCGATCATCGTGACGCACTTCGGCAGCTGGGCCGACAAGATCGGGCAGGGGTCTCACGTCACCGTGCGCGCGATCGCTCCCGCCGCACAGGTCGACCTCCGATGGAGTTTCGGGGACGAGGACGACTAGGCCCTTTCGTTGGGATCACCGGGCAGACCACAGGACGATGCCCGCGATGTGGAGTCCAGCCAGGTCGATGGTTGCGGTCTTCTCGTAGCGGGTCGCGAGCCCTCGCCACTGCTTCAAGCGGTTGATGCAGCGTTCGACCTTGTTCTGCTGCTTGTACGCCTCGCGGTCGAACACGGGTGGCCTGCCGCCGCGGCTCCCGCGACAAAGCCGGTGACCACGTTGATCGACCGGGACTGGGATCACCACACCGATCCCGCGCTGGCGAAGGTGGTCGCGGATCGCGCGGGAGGAGTACGCCTTGTCAGCCAGGACCATGTCCGGCCTGGTGCGAGGCCGTCCTCGTCGACGCGGAACACGCAGGCGGGCCATCACGTGGGTGAGGGCGGGCGCGTCGCCGGCCTGTCCGGCCGTGAGGTGGAAGGCCAGAGGCCACAGACGCTCTATGTCATACGGGAATTCGTCCGAGACCCACACGCGTGCGGGCCCGGAAGGCAGGAACCGGCCGGGAGGCAGACCATTGGGCGGGGCAACCGACATGGTCGCACCGTAGACGGTGGTGCTGACAATGCAGCTATTTGCTGGGCCCGCGGATGCCTCCGCCACCAGTGATCCAAACGAAGCGCCCTAGTCGAGTTGGGAGCCACCGGCCTGGACGGACGGGCTGCCGTCGGGGGGCAACGCCTGTACGACCAGGGCGATCGCTTCGGCGGCGGTGGCGACAACCGCGTGCGCGCTGAGCGGCGCGCCTTGGCGCCCGACCAGCCAGCCATTGTTTCCGGCAGGCCCGATCGTGAAGAGGTCGTTGGAGAAAGGCGGCGCGGGGGCGCGGTGAAATGTGAGCATGCCGTGGGTCAGGATCGGGACGAGGTGGCGAAGCTCCTGCGTGTTGTAGGCCTCTTCCACCAGAGGACCATTCCACTGGCCGGAAGTCTCCTCCCTCGCCACGTCCCACGCGTACTCGGCAGCGCGCCCCTCCTCGTGTGCTACCGCGCGCGGGGAGGCGGTGAGCCATGTCCGACGCCCGGCGATCACGGTGAGTGCGTCGCCACGCTGCCAGTCGTCGATCGCCTCCGCCACATCCGTCAGCCTCTCGGCCTGCCCGGAAAGGGCCGCTCCCAGCCAGGGAATGGTCAGGTCGACCCTGATGCCGTGCCGGTCGCGTTCCAGGACTACATGGACGGTCCCGCGCTCTGCTTCGACGACGACGGTGACCGGCCCGTGAGGCGCTGAGGCCCATTCCGTGACATGCAGGGGCGCCAGGGTGATTCCGGCTGCTGCCGCGATGCGCCGCAGCCCAGCGCCCGGGTCGCCGGCGTCGGAGCTGAGCTCCGGGTAGAGCGTGCAGTCCATCGTCGGTCCGCTGTGCAAGGGCTGGGTCGTCACGGGTGGTTCGCCTCTCGTCCGGCCGACCACGATACGTGGCCGCTGCCTCGCCCAGAGGCCGAGCCCCTCCGTGATCCGGATCTGACCGATCAGTAGGGGGATCTGAAAGAACGTCCTAGCGGCGGGGCCCCGAGCGAGGCCTGCTGTGCGGGGAGCAGGCCCGGCGGGCGACCACAGAGCGGGGTGTCACCCGCTCATCCAACGGCCCAGCTGACGGATAGGCACGGCCCGCATTCCGAAGCCCGGGCGATGTGACCGCGCGCGGCGGTCTCGCGGTGGACATCATCGAGTGCTGATCACCGCCTACTGATCCCCGGGGCGGTCCGGGCCTCGTGCAGGTTCGGCTCGTCCCGCAGCAGCGGCACCGGGCCCCGCAGCGCGAATCCGCCGGGGAGGTCCAGCCGACCGCCCCGGCGCTCGGCGATCACCGCCCCCTGCGCCCCCAGGCTCGCGTCGACCGCGCACTCCCCTGACCGCACGCCGGTCAGACAGGCGTCGCGGACCACACAGACCAGCCCGGAGATCCAGAAGACCACGTTCAGCTGAACGTCCAGTGTGCCGATCTTCGCGCCGTCCACATAGACGTCGACGTAGGGCCGGTGCGTGGAAGTGACCCGGTGGGTCGCGAGCGCGACGACCTCCTCGCTGCCCGGCAGGTCCCGGGTACGGCGCGCGGCGGACTGCAGCGCGGAGTGGCCGCGCCAGCCGGCGGCGACCAGGTCAAGCACGTCGAGGCCGAGGAAGTCGTCCACGACGCTGGCCAACTCGTGCTCGACGGCCCGGTCGGCGGCGGGCGTCCGGCCCCGTACGGGTGCGAGCAGCGGCCCGGCCGCGCCATGGTCACGCAGCGGGCCGTCGAGGCCTTCCCCGTCGCCGAGCAGGAACGAGCGGACGGTCGTCGGGGTCGTGGCCCTCAAGGGCGCGGTCGTGGTCATCGGTCCTCCTCGTCGAGGGTCTGCCGGCCGGGGTCCGGGTGCGGGTCGAGCCGGGTGGAGCGGGTGGGCGGCTCGCCGGGCGGCCGGTACTCGATCAGCGCCGTGTCGCCGGCGGCGGGCCGCAAGGTGGCCCGTACGTGGTTGCGCACCCAGCGGGGGCCCCGATGCAGCCGCCCGAAGTAGACGGCCGCGGCGGCGGCGAGGGCAAGCGCGCCGCCGAGGGAGGCGGGGCCGACGACCCACCCGACGGGGGTGGAGCCTCCGGTGGTGCCGGGCGGGACGGTCGGATTCGGGTCCGTCGGATTCGGGACCGTCTGGTTCGGGTCGGTCCGAATCGGATCCGTCGGAGTCTGACCCGTCGAGCCCGGCTCGTCCGTGACCTCGTACGAAGCCTCGCCGTACTGCTCCGGATAGTCCTGGCAGACCGCCCGCACCGTGTGCGCGCCCGGCTCCGCGTCGCTCGGTACGGGGAAATCCGTGGCGAAGGTGGCCTGCTCCGTGACGGGGGCGGTGGCCAGCGGCGGCTCGTCGCCGTCCCACAGAAGGTCGACGTTCGAGCACCGGAAGCCTGTCCCCTCCGCCTGTACGGTGTTCCCCTTCGCACCCTCCTCCTCGGCGAGGGTGAGGAGCGGGTCCCCCGGGCTTTCGACGACGAGGTCGGCGTCCGCGTAGAGGGACGGCTCATCGGTGCACTCGGCCCGGAAGGTGTACGTGTCCGGGTCCGTGTCGGCCGGGATGGGCTCCGTGTACGAGAAGTCGCCGTTCTCCTCCACGGGGATGCCGGACGCGATCTCGGGCCCGTCGACCACGTGGAGGTACACGGTGCCGGCGGAGCACCCGTCGAAGCCCCTGCCCCGCACGTCGATCGGGTCCCCGACGGAGCCGTGGTCCGGGTCCAGTGTGAGGGAGGCCGCGGCAGCCGGCGGTTCCGACGTCGTCGGCGGCGGTTCCGAGGTCGGCGGCGGCGGCGGTTCCGGCGGCGGCGGTTCCGGTTCCGGCGGCGGTTCCGACGTGCCCGGTGGCGGTTCCGACGTCGTCGGCGAGGGCGGCGGGGGCGGCAGTTCCGCCGCCGACGGGATAGCGACCGGCCCCACGCTGATCGCTACGCTCAGAAGCACAGCCATCAGCAATCGACGCACCAGCCGCGGGGCAGTGACCATAGGAAGGAGGAATTGGGGAACACCCTCATTTTCCCACCAGGTTCACACGCGCGCGCGTCGTCTCTCTCGGCGGCTCAGCCGCGGGCTCCACTCCAGCCAGTGCGGGTCGGGCACCACGCCTCGGCGTCCCCGCCCCTCAGTATCCGGTACCGGGCAGTCAGCGCGAGCGGCGGCGCACCGTAGATGGTGGTGCTGACAGTGCAGCTATTTGCCGGGCCCGAGGATGCCTCCGCCACCTGTGATCCAAACGAAGCGTCCTAGGGCGGTTCTGAAGGGGGCACGGTCGGGTGAGGCGCTCGGCCGGGCCCGGGACGCCTCGGGACCCCGTCGCCGACTCGGCGGGCACGGCTTAGGGGAGTCCGTCCGGTGAAGCGTGCGCGGCGTCGTGCTGCGCTCACCAGGTGTCGGATCGCCGGTGTGATGTTCCGGCCGGGGCGAGTGACCAGGAAGGCGGTGGCGGTGATGCCGGTGAGAGGGCGCAGTGCGGCGCGTGGCGCTCGGGGCAGGTCGCCGAGCGGGTAGAACACCGTCCAGGACGGCTCACCGGCTGCGATGTCGTACAGCGTTGCCTCGAACGTCGTGAAGGGCGGGCCGAGCGGTGGCACGAATCCCGCGTCCTGGCAGGCCGACATGTGTGGAACGCCGGGTTGTTCCGTTGCGGCGCCAGGCGAAGGGGCAGTCCTGCCAGTTGCCCGAGGGTGAGGCTCTCGTGCTCGGCGAGAGGGTGACCGAGGGGGACCGCGGCCATCAGGCTGTTCGTCCACAAGGCGGTGAAGTCCAGACCGGGCGCGCCGTCGAGCACGCGGACGTCCGCGGCGTCCGGTTCACCGGAACGTACGGCGGCCAAGCGCTCGTCCGGTGCCAAGCGATGGAGCCGGACGCGCACGTCCGGTGCGGTCTCGGACAGGTCGTCCAGTAGTTGATACGTCCGGGCGTCGAAGGCCCGAGTGATGCCCAGGTGCAGCGTCTGCCGGTTATCCGCGGCCAGTTCCGCGGCGACCGTGCGGGTGCGCTCAACAGCGTCCAGTACCGCACGCGCCTCCGCGAGGAGCCTTTCCCCGGCTCGGGTCAGCCGCACGTGCCGGGTCGACCGGTCGAACAGCTTGACGCCCAGGGAGCGTTCGAGGCGCTGGATCTGTCGGCTGACGGCGGCCTGGACGATGTGCAAGCTGCGTGCGGCACTGCCGAAGCCACCGGTCTCGGCGACGGCGACGAAGTACCGAAGCTGCCGGAGGTCGGGGGTCCGGGGCGGGTCGGCTCAGCCGAACCAGACCACCAGGCGGACGTTCTCGTCGCCGTGCTCGGCCGCCAGCGCGCGCATCGCCGCCCAAACCGGGGCCCAATCGCCGTCCGGAGGAACGATCATCCCGGCCGTGTGGACCACCGGACGGTACACGGCGCCGTTCAGATGGACCTCGCCGCCCGGCGGCCAATCGTTCGGGAACAGATCCTCGCCGAAGAGCTCCTCAGCCGCGTCGAGCACCTCGATCGGCGCCCAGAGTATGTCGTGCAGGACGAGTTCGCCGTCCGGTCCCGGCCGCCACTCGCCCACACGGCGCCCGTCGGGGCGGTCGCAGATCGGCGCGTCCCAGTCGACCGCCGCGATCTCGGCCCACGTCGCGTACGAGTGGCTGTGGTTCAGGTCGTCGACCGCCTTCGGCACCTCCTCGCAGGAGTCCTCCGGCCACCCCCGTGCGCCGAAGACCGGCCGGTCCACTCCGAGGCTCCCGCCGTAGCCGAACATGGCTTCGCGCTCGTCCCGCTGCTTCCAGAGGTCGAAGTCGAGCAGATCGACCTCCATCTCCCACGCCCCGCCCACCGTGCGTGCCTCGATCAACCCGTCGATGAGCGTCCCCATGAACGGCGATGCTATCGGCGAGAGACCCCCAGGGCGTTTCCGTGATCCGAGCGCCCGCCGTCGTCGATGGACCGCGGAAGGGCGGGCGTTAGACTCCACGCGCTTGGTTTCGCGAGTGATGGGGGCAACGTGGCAGGTGAAAGCGGCAGCTCCGGCAGAGCTCGGCGCGTCGACTTCGGCACAACGATGTTGTTCGGCGGGGTGTATGCCGGCGCGTTGCTTCTCGTGGTGACAGGCTTCGCCGTGGAACCGAGCGGTTGTGGGGGGCGCTTTCAGGCCTCGTGCTCAGGCGGGACGTACTGGCGCCTCGGCATCGGCTTCGGTCTCATCCTGGTGGTGGCTCCTGTTCTTCACAAGGTTGTACCGAGTGTTCCGTTCGAGCAGGGTGTCGGCCGGACCGCTGCTGTCACCGCCCTGCTGTTGGGTGCGACGGTTGGTGTCGCACTGGCTTTGATGGCTGTTCGCATGGCGGGTTGAGGCGTTCGGATCACCGCACGGACCAGATGTAGATGCCCGCGATGCGGAGTGCGGCGACGTTCACGGTGGCGGCACGGGCCGGCGAACTGTGCGAACGTGCGCGGATGTTAGCTTCTCTCGCATGGTGGAGCATCAGGACGAGACCAGGGCGGCCTACGACGGGGTCGTTGACCTGTATGCGTCGATGTTCGCCGATCGGCTGGAGTCGCGGCCGTTCACGCGGGCCATGATCGGTACCTTCGCCGAGCTGGTGCGCGCGACGGGGAACCTGCGGGCAGCCGACGTCGGGTGCGGGCCCGGACATCTGACGGCCATGCTGCACGACCTGGGGCTGGACGCCTTCGGGCTCGACCTTTCCCCAGGCATGGTCGACCACGCCCGGCGGGCCCATCCGGCGCTGCGGTTCGACGAGGCACGGATGGAGGCACTGCCGGTCGAGGACGGCGCGCTCGGCGGCGTACTGGCCCACTACTCGATGATTCACACCCCGCCGGGGGAGTTGCCCGCGCTGCTCGCCGAGCAGGTGCGTGTACTGGCACCAGGGGGACTGCTCCTGGTCTCGTTCTTCGCGACCGACGCCCCCGAGCCGATCCGCTTCGACCACAAGGTGACACCCGCCTACAGCTGGCCGGTCGACCGGTTCGCCGAGCTGCTGGCCGGGGCCGGGCTCGTCACGTTCGCCCGGCTGATCCACGACCCGGACTCCGAACGAGGCTTCCTCGACGCCCACTTGCTGGCCCGACTGCACTAGACCATCGATTCATGAGGGTGTCCCAAGCTGTTCGGGACTATTTCTGTGCGATCGTCACGCCCTGGATGGCGACCTTCTTCCTGGGCGTGCCGTCGCCTTCACCGTTGGCGTTGTCCGATCCCGCATTCGCGACGTCCTCCAGCAGGTCCAGGCCGCCGGTGATGTTGCCGAAGACGGTGTAGTTCGGGGGGAGTTCGGAGTCGCCGTAGACCATGAAGAACTGGCTTCCGTTGGTGCCGGGGCCGGCGTTGGCCATGGCGAGGACACCCTTGGCGTACGTGGCGGTCACCCTGCCGGAAGCGGGCTTCGGCAGGTTCTCCTCCCCGTACTTGTAGGCCGGCCCGCCCGAGCCGGTGCCCGTGGGGTCACCGCACTGGAGGACCTTCAGGGCGCCGGTGGTGAGGCGGTGGCAGTTCGTCTTGTCGAAGAAGTTCTTCTCGGCGAGGTAGGTGAAGGAGCCGACGGTGCAGGGAGCCTTCTTTCCGTCCAGGTCGAGCTTGATGTCGCCGAGGTTGGTCTTGAGGGTGGCCTTCACCGTGCTCGCGTACGGGGGCTTCACGGGCGGCCTTCCTACGTCCTTGGCTCCCTGCTCCGTGTTGGGCAGGTACAGGCACTCCCCAGGTCTGGCGCCGGGCGTGGGAGGGGAGGTGGGGCCCAGCGGGGTGGCCCTGGCGATCAGGTCGGGCGTCGAGTGCGGAAGGGAAGCCAGGGTGACGAGTCCGGCAACGAGCGCGGAGCCGGTCGCCACGCGTACAGCGGCGGAGAGCATGAAAGTCCGTTCACAGGCGCAGACAGGGGATTCGATCTTGGCGCGCGTGCTTGCATCCGCAGAGCGAAACGCCGCCGGGGTCGCCCCAACGAGCGACACCGGTCCGTGTTTCGGTTGGACGACGCGGGGGTCCGGCGGCGAGTGTCAGTCGTGCCGCGTACCGTCTGCGCATGATTGATCGACGGCCACCCTTGTCATCGGCACACGACTTCGCGACCTGGGAGCCCGTGCTGCGGCTCCTGCTGGCCGACGACAAGGAGCGGCGTGCTGCCCGGTCCTTCCATGTGGCGGGACGCATTGGCCGGCATGGCTGGAGCCTGCCCCTGCCGGGACGAATGTCGTCGGAGGAGCGGGTCGCGGTGGAGCGCATACGGAGGGCGCTCGCGCGCGGTGGGGTCGAGGAGGTCGCGTTCACGGCGGAGATCCGACCGACCGGGAAGACCACGCTCGGCCTGGTCTGGCCCTGCGCGGCCGTGGAAGCCGCCATCGGTTACCCGGACCTGGGGGTGCTCGTCCTGGTCGACGGTTCGCTACCCGAGCCCTGGCGCCGCCTTCCCGCTCCGGCGCCCGGGTCGGTGCCTGCCCCTTCGGCGGATCTGGAGCTGTTGGAGCGGACGCTTCGTGAGCGGTTGCCCGACATGATCGGTGCGACGGAGGACGAGATCGCCGCCGCCGAAGCGCGGCTCGGCGTCACGCTGCCCGACGAGCTCAAGGTGCTCTACCGCGTCACCCGGGCACGGTGGGAGGATTGGGGCGACGACTACGGGGCCCCGAACCGTGTCGCCAAGGCGGTCGGCTACGAACTCTGCGCCTTGGACGACCTGCACAGCGTCGACGCGGCGGCCCGCCACTCCCGCTGGGCGCACTCGGCGACGAAGGCGGTCAGCACTCCGTCCGACGCCGCGGTACAGGGTCTGGCAGGCTCACCCGGCTGGATCGCCTTCGGGAGCAACGGCGGCGACGAGCTGGCGGTCGACCTGACACCCGGCCCGCGCGGACACCTCGGCCAGGTCATTCTGGTCGACCACGAGAAGAGCATCGGTGCCGAACTCGTGGCCGACTCCCTCACCGACCTGGTTCTGGACCGGGCGAGGAAGGAACGCCGTGTCCCTCGCGCGGATCAGCTTCCGGTCGTGGCCGGGGTCGGCAGCGGGAGGTTGCAGACCATCGATGCCGCAGCTCATCCCGCCCTTGAAGTCCTGTCCATCGACGTCGGCGACGGCGCGCCGTTCAGCCTTGCCCCAGTCATCGGGCTGCCCCGCCTGCGCACCCTCACCGCCTCTCCCGGCACACTCGCCGACCCTCTGGAGATCGCCCGACTCACCGGACTGGAGTTCCTGGAACTCGGCCCGCAGGAATGGCGAGTACTCCTCGACGCGGGAGCCGTCCCACGCACGCTGTCGGCCGCCGCCATCGGGGGCCGGCGCGGTCAGGATCCCGTGGACATCGTGGCGATCGCCAACGAACTCCTGGCTCTCTGGGGCCGGCCCCAGATCGTCCGGACCGTCCTCGAAGGAGACCTCGGCCCCGTGGCGTAACGGCTTCAGGAGGCGACGGCGGCCGGGACACGGTGGACCTTCTCCCCGGGGGAGCGCTGCGCCCAGCGGACGGCGAAGGGAGTCGCCAGGCCCGTCAGGGCGAACAGCGCGCCCACGACGTACCACCCCGGTCGCCCCCACGTGATGCAGAGCGCGATGAGCAGCCCCGGCCCGAGGGTCTCCGCGAGACCGGCACCCAGGCCGAACACGCCCAGGTACTGGCCGGTGGCATGCCGGGGCGCGAGGGCGAAGGACACCTCGAAGCCACCGGCGGCATGCCACAGTTCACCGATCGTGTGGACGACGACCGCGGTCAGGAGCAGCGCTGCGGCCGCCCACGCCGGCAGTCCCGCCGACAGCGAGATCAGCGAGCAGGAGACGAGGAAGGCCACGCCCGATCGACGGTAGGCGGCTCCGCCGGCCGCGGGGGAGTCGACGGCACGGCTGGCCCGCACCTGGAACGCGACGACGATGACGGTGTTGACGAGCATCGTGCCCGAGATGAGCCAGCGCGGGGCGGTCACGGCCTCCATCAGCCAGAGCGGGATCGCGATGGTGAGCACCTTGAACTGGATGGCCATGATGCCGTCGAGAGCGGTGAGCAGAAGGTAGGGCCGGTCCCGCAGGGCGACCCAGCGCGGGCCGTCGGCGGCGGGACCGGGCGCGACCGGTGGCAGAAGGACCAGGATCGCCGCAGAGGCCGCGAAGGCGATCGCGTTGCCGACGACGAGAAGCTGGTAGGCGCTGTGGGTGCCCACCTGGACGACCCAGCCCGCCAGCAGGGCGCCGAGCGAGATGCCGATGTTGGTCACGGAGCGGAGATAGGCGCGGAACCGCTGCGGCCGGTCCCCTCCGTAATGTCGGATGAGGGGACTGCGTGCGGCCAGTCCCGCCGCCTGTGCGCCGGTGGCCGCGCAGACCGTGAGGACGAACAGCCAGAAGTCGTCGGCGAAAAGGAAGCCCGCCGTCGCCGCCGTCCGGACGGCGAGGGTGATGGCGTACACACCGCGTGCGCCGCGTGTGTCCGCGAGGCGGCCGACGGCGATGCCCAGGGCGAGCGAGGCGAACCCGGCGATGCCGAGCCCGAGCCCCACCTGACCAGCCGGAAGATGGACGGCCTGCGTGAAGTACAGGACCCCGGCGGTCAGATAGAGGCCGCTGCCGACCGTGTTGACGAAGTTCGAGGCCGCGATGACCCGTTGAGGTCCGGTGTCCGGCAACAGAGGGGGCATGGAGGGGCTCCGCGTCCAGGCAGGGAGTAAGGACCCGCTCAGCTTCTTGCATATTACTTGCAATAACAAGAGACTTGCGAAAACTCAGAGCCCTTAGGCCGGTACCGGCGCTCAGTCGCCCGCCCGCGCGGCGCGCACGGAGGCGGAGTTCCGCATCATGAACGCGTAAACGGCGGAGGTGACGAGGATGCCGGCGGGCAGTTCGAGGTCCACGCCGCCCAGGGCGTCGGCGACCGGGCCCGTGTACACGGTGTCGACGCAGAGGGCGGCCGCGGTGACGCCCGCCCCGAGCGCGAGGGCGCCCGCCCCGTTGACACCGCCGGAGTACCAGAACGGGCTCCTCGGGGTCTCGTCCATGAGCGCGAGGCCGTCGTAGCGGTTGCGGCGCAGCAGGATGTCGGTGGCGTACAGGGTCATGGCCGGGCCCAGCAGTACGACGGTCAGCTGGAGGACGTTGCTGACCGTGTCCACGGTGACGCCGGCGAGGAGCGTCGCCCTTGTTCACGCGGTTGCCGCGGATGCCGTACATCGTGCGTGTGATCACCTCGCTGGGCGCGCCCGCGGCCGGTCCGGACATGGCCAGCACTCCGGTGAGCAGCCAGAACAGATTGCCCACCACGATCACCAGGAGCGCCTGCCCCAGGCTCAGGCCCATGAGGATCAGGGCCCCGCCGATGACCAGGCTGAGGTAGTTGACATTGGCCGCCGCCCATACCGCGAACAGCTCACTGGGCCGCCCATGGCGCTCTGTGTCCGGGATGTGGTCGATTCCGTGGACCTCGACCGCCCCGGCCGGTCCGTCGCCGGCGGCGTGACAGGGGCGCCCTGAGGGCCGGGGCGCGGGTCGGGGACGGTCGAAGCCATGAAGCCCTCCGAATGCGTGGCGTGCCCACCTGCTTGCTTATTGGTCGCACACTCAATAGCATCGCCGGTATGTCGTCAAGCGTCCAGCGCAAACGAGTTCGCAAATCCCCCGAGGCCCGGCGGGCAGAGATCGTCGAGGCCGCCGCCGGCGTCGCCCTGACCGAGGGACTGGAGTGCGTCACCCTGCGGCGGATCGCCGAGGAACTCGACGTACGACCGGGGCTGATCAGCCACTACTTCCCGTCGGCGGAGGAGCTGGTCGCCGAGGCCTTCAGCACGGCCGCCACCGGCGAGCTCGACGCGCTCCTGCCCGCCGACAGGCCGGACGGCACGCCCACGCAGTACCTCGCCCGCTACTTCGCCCTCTCGGCCGGAGAGGCGTACGACGACATCAGCCGCCTCTGGATCAACGCCCGGCACCTCAGCCGCTACCGCCCCCTGTTGCGCGACCGGGTCGCCGAGCAGGAGCTCGCCTCCGACGACAGGCTGGAGGGGCTCATCCGCGACGGCGTAGGGAACGGGGAGTTCCGTACGGACGACCCGCGCGCGACGGCGATCCAGATCCTGGTCGTACTCGACGGCCTCGGCGCCCACGCCAACACCGACCGCAGCAACCGCCCGGAGGTCGTGACCCGGATGGCCGTCACCACCGCGGAGCGCGAACTCGGCCTGCCGAGCGGCACCCTCGACCGCGCCGCCGCACTCCCGGGGCCGGGCGCTGAGGCAACCTCCGAGGTGGCCGAAGCTTCCTCGGGAGCGGCCGACGGCGACGCTGCGCCGGGAGCGGTGGACAGCCATGCATCCCCCGGAGCGGCGGCCGACGGTGACGCTTCCTAGGGAGCGGCCGACGGTGACGCTTCCCCGGGTGGGACCGACCGTGACGCTTCCCCGGGAGCGGCGGACGGTGACGCTTCCTCGGGCGGGACCGACCCCGGCGCCGCCCCCACCACCCCCCGCTGACCCCGCCCCGCCCCTACCGGCCCTTCTCCCACCCCTCCTCTCCTCCCGCTTCTTCCTGGAGCCCCTGTGCGCACCTCTCTCGTCCTCCTCTCCGCCCGCCTGCTCGACCCGGTCACCGGCCACCTCCTGCCGGAGAGCGCCCTGGCCGTGGCCGGAGGGCGGATCTCCGCCCTGGGGGACGACCGCGAGATCCGCGCGCTCGCCGACTCCTCGACGACCGTCGTCGACCTCAAGGGAGCCGTCGTCACCCCCGGCCTGACCGACGGCCACCTGCACCCCGTCTCCGGCGCCGAACTCACCCACGGGCTCGACCTGTCGGGTTGCGCCGACCTCCCCTCCGTACGCGAAGCCCTCGCTCGTGAGGTCCGGTCGCTCGAACCCGGAGCGTGGCTTTTCGGATGGGGCCTGGACCCCAACGTGTTCGGCGAACGGCCCGTCGAGTCCGCCGCCCTCGGCCCCGTACTGGACGGCGTACCGGCCCTCCTCCAGCTGTTCGACGCGCACTCCATGCTCGCCAGCCCCCGCGCGCTCGAACTCGCCGGCGTCGACGGCCCCCGGACCTTCGACCAGGCCGCCGAGGTCGTCTGCGACGACGCCGGCCGGCCCACCGGCCTGCTCCTCGAGGACGCCGCCTGCGAGCTCGTCGAGCGTGCCGCGCCGCAGCCCACGCACGCGGAGCGCCGCGACCGGCTCGCCACCGCACTGCGCGCCATGGCAGCCGCCGGGCTCACCGGCGGGCACGCCATGGACGCCAACGGCGAGAGCCTCGCCCTCTACACCGAACTCGACGCGGTCGGCGAGCTTCCCCTGCGCCTGCGTGTCTCACCCTGGTGCCAGCCCGGCACCGACGCGGACGGACTGAGCGCCCTGATCGAGCAGCAGGGCACCGGTGGCACGCTCTGGCGGACCGCCGGCGTCAAGCTCTTCATGGACGGCACGATCGACAACGGCACCGCCTGGCTTGAACACCCCGACTGCCACGGCGAGTCCACCCACGCCTTCTGGCCCGACCCCGCCGCCTACACGCACATCGTCGGCGAACTGCACCGGGCGGGGGTGCCCACCGCCACCCACGCCATCGGCGACGCGGCCGTCCGGCACGTCCTCGACTCCGTCGAGAAGGCCCAGGCCGGCGACCGCAGCGGGGTACGGCACCGCATCGAGCACATCGAGAGCGTGCCGGACGACACGCTGCGCCGATTCGCCGAGCTCGGTGTCATCGCGTCCATGCAGCCCACGCACTGCTGCGACTTCACCCGCGCCGACCACACCGACAACTGGTCCCGCCGCCTCGGCGAGGAGCGCGCCTCCCGCGCCTGGCGCTGCCGCGACCTGCGGGACTCCGGAGCGTCCGTCGTCCTCGGCTCCGACTGGCCCATCGCGCCCTTCCCACCCCTGGGTGTCATGGCGGGCGCCCGGCACCGCCGTCCGAGCCGCGACCTCACCCAGCCGCCGCACGGCCCCGAGCAGGCGCTCACCCCGCTGGAGGCGCTCCAGGGCATGACCCTCGGCCCCGCGTTCGCGGCGGGCGAGGAGCACGAGGCGGGCCGGCTGGCCGTCGGCCACCGCGCCGACCTCACGGTCCTCGCGGACGACCCGCTCACCACCGCCGCGACCGAACTGCCGGACCTGCCCGTCCTGCTCACGGTCCTCGACGGCCGCCCCACCCACCGCGACGCGAGCCTGTGATCCGTTCCGCCCGCTGACCGGAGAGGACCGGAGACGCCCGGAGGGGCCGCCGTCCACGGACGGCGGCCTCTCCGCTGCGCACGGCCCGCTTCAGCCCTCGAAGACACACCGCCCGCCGACGAGGAACGGCGCCGCCCCGGTACGTACGCACCCACCGTCAGCGCACGACGAAACGCACGACGAAACGCACGACGGAACGCACGACGGAACGCACCGATCGTCAGCGCACGATGGAACGCGCGACGCGGAAGCCCACGTCGTCGACGCGGAACGTCGGGTGGCTGCGCCGGCGCGCGGACGCCCGGCAGCTCCAGTGCTCGTCGAACCAGCCACCGCCGCGCAACACCCGGTAGGACCCGTAGACCTCGGCGTCGTAGACGTCCCAGCACCAGTCCCAGACGTTGCCGAGCATGTCGTGAAGCCCCCACGCGTTGGGGCGTCTCCCACCCACCTCGTGAAGGTGCTCGCCGGAGTTGCCGCGGTACCAGGCGATCTCGTCGAGCGGCCCGTAACGCGGTCCGGCCGAACCGGCACGGCAGGCGTGCTCCCACTCGGCTTCGGTCGGCAGCCGGTAGCCGTCGGCCGTCGCGTCCCACTCGATGTCCTCGCCGGCGTCCTCACCACCGAAGCGGTAGGCGGGTGTGAACCCTTCGCGCTCGGACAGTGCGTTGCAGAACCGGACCGCGTCCCACCAGGACACACCTTCGACGGGTAGCCGCTCCCCGTGCGCTGTGCTCGGCCGCTGCCCGGTGACCTGCGCGTAGGTCGCCTGCGTGACCGGAAACGAGGCGAGCTGGTACGGGGCGACCTCGACCGACCAGCGGCGCTGCGTCCGCCGGTCCGACAGTGTGACCCGCCCCGGCGGGACGGAGATCATCTCCATGCCTTCGTACGCGTGCGTCATGACAGGGCCTCGGCGACGACGGAGGCCGCATCCGCGATCAGCTTGTTGTCGTAACGAGCGTCTGCCTCATGGCGGTTGGACAGGATGGCGAAGACGACGGGCGCACGGCCGGGCGGCCATGCGACGGCGATGTCGTTCCGCGTGCCGTAGGTGCTGCCCGCCCCGGACTTGTCGCCGACCACCCATCCCTCGGGCATCCCCGCCCGGACCAGTTCCTTGCCCGTGGTGCTGGTCTTCAGCCACGTCGTCAGCCGGGCGCGTTCGTCGGCGCCGAGGACGTCACCCACGACCAGCGCGCGAAGGTCCTGGGCGAGGGCCCTCGGGGTGCTCGTGTCGCGGGTGGCGCCCGGTTCCCATTCGTTCAGCTGCGGCTCGCGCCGTTCCATCCGGGTGACCTTGTCACCCCACCCGTCGAGCATCGCGTCGAGCCGCTCCGGACCGCCGAGTCGGTCGAGGAGGAGGTTGGCCGCGGTGTTGTCGCTGTGGCGTACGGCGGCCTCGCACAGGCCGTCCAGGCTCATCCCGGTGCCCACGTGCTTCTCGGTCACGGGGGAGTGGGCCACCAGATCGTCCCGGGAGTACGTGACCGTCCTGGCCATGCCGCCCGCCGTGTAGGTGCGCAGCACGGCGCCGGCCGCAAGGGCCTTGAAGGTGGAGGCGTACGGGAAGCGGGCGTTGTCGTTGTACGTGACCTCACGACCGCTGCCGGTGTCCACGGCGTACACCCCCAACCGCGCGTCGTACGCGCGCTCGAGCTCCTTCAGTCGCGCCGCCACCGGCTGAGCCGCCGTACTGGTCGCGGACGCCCGCGGCGGGGAGGGTGAGGACGACGGGCCGGCCGGGGTACCGCCCTTGCCACAGGCCCCGAGCGGGACGAAGGCCAGGACGGCGACCGCGGCAAGCAAGTGGCGTCGGGTGCGGACGGACGTGCGGGTACGGACATGCGGCATGAGCCCAACCTACCCACAGCGTGATCGACCGCTCCGCATGGTGGGGCCGCATCACCCGTCTTCGGAACCCGTACCGGGGGAGTGGAGACAACTGACGGCCGCGGTCGCTGAGAGACGAACGGCGTCCGGTGCCGCGGCCTGCATCCAGCCGGGCAGGTCGGAGGGCAGGCGCGGGGACCAGTGCTCCACCGCTTCATTTCTCAACTCTGCGAGGGCGTCCTCCCGGACGACGGCAGGCGGTACGAACCGTCCGCCGGCCACCCGGACGTGCTCCTCCCAGCGGTCCTCCCAGAACTCCACCGTCCAGCCCGGCCAGCGGGGCGCCATCTCACCGGCTCCCGCGACGGCGTTGAGCAGCCACCAGCCGACCCGTCGCCGCACCGGATCGACATGGATGCCGGAATCGGCGGCAACCGCACACACGCCGTGGTCCGGCGCGTCGGCGAGCCGGTCGACGAGGGCCGGTCCTTCGGCGATCGGGTGGTCGTTGACGGCGGAGAGCAGGTGGCAGCGGCCGGCGCCGATCGTGACGACACGGACCAGCGGGTCACGTTCGTCCAGTTCCTCGTCGCCGAGGTCCAGCGCCGACTCCGCGTAGACGGACGGCCGCCGGTAACGCACCTCGTCCGGGTCCAGGCCCAGATAGGCGGCGAGCTCGGCGGGACCGTCGTACGTCCAACGCAGCTCCCAGCCCGGCCACGCACGCCGCAGGACCTCCCAGGTGGCCGACCGGTGGCGCATCTGCGTGATCGGTCCTTCCCAGGCGAAGAGGAGGAGAGTCCGGCTCCGCAGATCGATGAGCGCCGCGGCCTCGCACATACCGTCGTCACGCCACCGCCCGCTCACCCGGCTGCGTGCGCGGATCAGGGGCACGACGACATCGGGCCCCGCCAACAGGTCGAGGTCGATCCCCACCGCCCCGAAGCGCGCCTCGTACACCTCGTGCCCGCCGACCGCTCCGCCCTCCGGCACCACCACATACGTCGCCCAATTGGCCATGCCAGGAATGATCGCCTGCGGCGGCTCCGAAAGCCCAATGTTCTACCGGTTTCGGGTGTGACCGATGAGTTCTGCCGGCGGCGAAGGTCATGACTCATGACACCCGTTACGTTGAAGGAGAGGGTCATGGTCATGGTCGACGTCGACACCCGCACGCTCGAGGCCGCCGGTGCCACACTGCGCTACGACATCCGGGGCGCCGCGAACGGAGGGGCGGCCGGGCAGGCTCCCTTGTTCATGATCGGCTCGCCCATGGACGCCACCGGATTCGCCACCTTGGCTTCGTATTTCACGGACCGTGTGGTCGTCACGTACGACCCGCGGGGCGTGGGCCGCAGCGCTCGTACCGACGGCGCCACCGAAACGGTCCCCGAGGAGCACGCCGACGACCTGCGTCGCATGATCGAGGCCCTGGGGGCAGGGCGGCCGGTGGACGTGTTCGCGAGCAGCGGTGGCGCGGTCAACGCTCTCGCCCTGGTGGAGCGGCACGGGAATCTCGTGCGGACGCTCGTCGCGCACGAGCCTCCGACCGCGCACGTCCTCCCGGACCGGGAGGCCGCGCTCGCCGTCTGCGCGGACATTCACGCCACGTACCTGCGCGAGGGGATGGGCCCCGCCATGGCGAAGTTCCTCGCGGTGGCGAGCCGCAAGGGCCCCTTCCCGGCGAACTGGGCCGACGAACCCGCCCCCTCGCCGTCCGACTTCGGACTGCCGACCGAGGACGACGGCTCGCGCGACGACCCACTGCTGGGACAGAACATGCGGGGCTGCACGAGCCACCGGCCCGACTTCGCCGCGCTTCGGGCCGCGTCGACACGTATCGTCGTCGCGGCCGGCGAGGAGTCGGAGGGAGAGTTCCCGGCCCGCGCCGCGGCGGAGGTCGCCACCGGTCTCGGCACCGAGCTGACGCTGTTCCCGAGCCACCACGGCGGCTTCCTGGGCGGCGAGTTCGGCCAGCAGGGTGCGCCGGCCGACTTCGCGAAGACCCTCCGAGAGGTGCTGGACAGCACCCGCTGACCGGGTCCCACCCTCATGGGCCGCTCCCCGGGAGCCGTACCGGTCCGGGGAACGGCCCATGCGCCTGCGCGGCCGGTCCGCCTCAGTTCACGAAGACCGGAGCGCCGGCCTGCGTCGTGTCCTGGACGGGACCGTACTTCGCCGAGAAGTAGCCGTTGGCCGGGCAGGTTCCCGGGCCGCTGGCCTTGGTGAACAGTTGGTTCGCGAAGGTGAGCGAGTTGTCGGTGTTGGACGGGGAGGCGGTCAGGCTGCCGGCCCGGTACACACAGGTCGTCACGCCGAGGATGGTGTTGATCTTCAGCGTGGTCTGGATCGGGCCGGTGCTGCCCGCGCTGACCGTGAGCGCGCCGCCGGAGGTGACGGACGTGGTGTACGGGAGGTTGTTGACCGTGATGCTCTGCACCCCGGTCGCCCCCATGATGTTCGTCGTACAACTGCTCAGCGTGTGGGAGTTGAGCGTCTCGGTGGCGGTGCCGGGCGCCGCGGGGTTGCTGGTGACGGTGGCCGAGAAGGCGGAGGCGTTGCAGGTGATGCCGGTGCTGCCGCCCGAGGTGGTGGCGATCCTGGCGGTGGTGCCGGAGGCCAGCGAGGCGGCGACGACGTCACCGACCGCGACGGCGGCGCCGCCCGCGCTGCCCGTGGTCAGCACACTGCCTGCCGCGGTGGCCGAGGACGTGGTCGCCAGGACGGCGGCGACGGCTGCACCGGCGGTGGCTAAGAGGGCTCGATTGTTCATGGTGGGGGTTCCTTTCGTCCAGCGGTGAGGGTGACGGCCCTCGGCCCTGCCCGGAGGGGTGCCGTGACAGCGCCGGGGCGGCTCCCAGCGGCGTCCGCCGCTGGGGGTCGGCGGGCGTGGGTGAAGGGGAGCGAAGGAACGAACGGCGCGGCCGGGCCGCGTGGGGAGCGGCACGGCGCGGTACGCCGATCGACGGGGGTTGCGGCTCGTACGGGGGAAGAGCGGGACGCGACCGCCGCCGGGCCGATCCGGCGCCACGGATCGGCGGAGCGGTGTCGCGGGACGCAGAGGAGCGTGATACACGGAGGAGCGTGAAACGCGGTGCCGTGTGCGGTGGAGACGTTCCGTCCCTCGGAGCCCTCCACCGAAACACATGAGAGGAAAACCCATCAGGGTTGTAAACCTGCCGAGTATGTGACGTCAACAGCCCTGGGGGGATGTGGCCGATGAAGAGCGCTCGCCCGACCGAAGAGGGGCAGATCCTGCCAGGAGCCCGCACGGGCCGCGAACCGGAGCGCTCACTGCGCCCGGGACCACGCCGGCTGACGCCCGAACAGGTCGCGTCCCGGCAGCGAGACCGGCTGCTGGACGGGGTCGCCCGTACCGTCGCGGCCAACGGGTACGGCGGTGCCCGGATCAGCGACATCTGCGCCGCGGCGGGGGTGACCCGGCCGGTGTTCTACGCCCTGTTCAGCGGCAAGGAGGACGCCGTACTGGCCGCGTACCGCGGCGGCACCCAGGTGGTGGTGCGAGCCATGCGGGAGGCGTACGACAAGGCGGGCGGCACCGAGGAATGGCCGTCGGCCGTACGGGCCGGGCTGCGCGTGATGCTCGCGCTGCTGGAGCAGACCCCCGCCTTCGCGAGGATGGTGGTGGAGATCGAGTCGGCGGGGCCGGCCGGGCGCCGCGCGCGGGCCGAACTTCTGGCCGGTTTCCGCCAGTTCTTCGTGGACGCGCCCCCAGCGCCGCCCGGAGTGGACCGGGACGAGCTGGTGGCCACCGTCGTCGGCGCCGTGCACGCGGCGGTGCATCGCGCGGTCGACGAGGGCCGGACCGGCGAGCTCCCGCGGCTGCTGGACATCCTGGTGCATGTCGTCGTGTCGCCGTTCACGCGCCCCTGAAGGCATCACGTTCCCCACCAACACCGGTCTCTCGCACAGTAGTTGACTGGGCAGTAACGACGGGCGTACGGTCCGAACGGTTCCCTGCGGCACGCCGCCTCGGCACGAGTCCGAGGAAGACCCAGGCAGGTTGGGGAACCGTCCGCGCCAGGACATCGCCGCCACAGGTCTGTTTCCTCACTCATGTCAGGAGCACCTCATGGCTCTGTCCGAAGACCCCACCGGCGCCACCTCCTCCTTATCCTCGGACGAAGACTCCGAGCGCCGCGGCCGGGTACGCCTCCGGCGCGCGGCCCTGATGGGCGCACCCGCCTTCGCCCTCGCCGCCGGTCTCGTCGTCCTCACCGCACAAGGCGCGCTCGCCGCCCAGTTCGCCATCTCCGGAATGCCGTTCACCGTGACGGCCGACACCCTGCGGGGCACCGGCTTCGGCCAGTTCGGGGCGCTGGACAACATGCCCGAGGGCAGTCCCAACGCCGGAGACACCGGCGGGCAGGTGCTGGTCATCGTCACGGCCATCCGCGAGGCGGAACTCACCAACCTCTGCCAGAGCGTGGAACTCGGCGGCACCTACCTGCACATCACGGCAGGCAACAAGGGCACGCCGGTCAAGGCGTCGGGCCTGACCACCGACTCCACCGAGATCTCCGGCAAACTCGCCGCGTTCGACAACATCGAGATCGGCGGTGACGCCAGCACCTTCGACAAACCCCCGGTCAAGGGCCCGCTCGGCGTCTTCGGCCAGCAGGCCGACACCGTCACCATCAAGAACGTACGACAGACCAACTACGCCACCACGGCCACCCGGTTCACCCTGCCCGACCTGCACATGAGCTTCAGCTCGAGGGGCTGCTGACCATGGCGTCGGGGACGGATACCAACCTCGACCCGGCCGGCACCGGTGCCGGTCCGCCGGCCCCCGACGGTCGGCACCCCTGGCGGACGTTCCGCCGATGGCGCCACCGCCGGCCCTTCGGAGCGGGTCTCGCCATCGCCCTGGGCGGCGGCGAGATCCTACTCACCCAGCAGGCGAGCATCTCGGTGATCCTGACAGCGGGCGCCGACAGTCTCGTCGGCTACGT
This sequence comes from Streptomyces sp. NPDC046712, assembly GCF_040645695.1. NCBI lineage: Bacteria > Bacillati > Actinomycetota > Actinomycetes > Kitasatosporales > Streptomycetaceae > Streptomyces > Streptomyces sp. NPDC046712. Next base: position 57,730 of record NZ_JBEYYW010000007.1, read on the forward strand.
ACTGCCGGTGATCATGATCGTGTCCGGCGTACTCATCGTCCTCAACCCACGCCAGCGGCTGTTCTATTCGATCGTCGCCGTCCTGGCCTCGCTCGCGACCTGGGTCACCTCGAACCTCGGCGGCTTCTTCATCGGCATGCTCCTGGGACTCGTCGGCAGCTCGCTGGCCTTCGGCTGGCTCCCCGACCAGCCCAGGCGCCGCCGGCGACGCGCGACGGTGTAGCGCCATCGGGCGCACCAGCCCACGCCTGCCGGGCATCTGTCGAATTATCACCACCGTCAAACTTTGACAGTCATCGTACTTTGCGTTTGAGTGGGGTGCGGCGGTACGGCGACGCGCCTCCGCCGTCGTCGATCGGAGGGGGATGCGTGATGGCTGCGACGGTGCGGTTCCATGAGTACGGCGGGCCCGAGGTCCTGCAACTGGAGAGTGTGGAGGTCCGCGAACCCGGCCCCGGTGAGGTGTTGATCCGCGTGGACGCGATCGGCCTCAACCGCGCCGAGGTGCTGTTCCGCAGCGGCCACTACATCGAGCCGGTCAAGGAGTTCCCCGCCCGACTCGGTCTCGAGGCCGCGGGCGTGGTCGAGGCGGTCGGCCCGCAGGTGAAGGGGCTCGAGGTCGGCCGGCCAGTCAGCGTGGTGCCCGCGTTCTCGATGAACGACTACGGCGTCTACGCCGAGCGCGCGATCGTTCCCGCGGCCGCGGTCGTGCACCGCCCCGACGGACTGGGCGCGGTCGAGGGCGCGGCGGTGTGGATGCCGTACGTGACGGCCTACGGAGCGCTGATCGAGGTGGGCGGGATGCGTGCGGGGGACACGGTCGTGCTCACCGCCGCCTCGAGCAGCGTCGGCCTGGCCGCGATCCAGGTCGCGCGGCGCGTCGGCGCCACACCCGTCGCCACCACGCGCAGCCGCGCCAAGAGAGACGCACTGCTGAAGGCGGGGGCGGCGGAGGTGATCGTCACCGACGAGGAGAGCGTCGCCGACCGCGTACTCGCCCTGACCGCGGGCCGGGGCGCCGAGTTCGTCTTCGACGCCGTCGCAGGACCCGGCGTGGTGGACCTGGCGAGGGCGGTCGCCCCCGGCGGCACGCTCTTCCTGTACGGGGCGGTGAGCGGCCGGGAGACCCCCTATCCGGGGTTCGAACTCGGCATGCCCGCGCTGAACATGCGCACGTACACGATGCACGAGACGACCAGGGACCCGGAACGCCTGCGCCGCGCCGAGGCGTTCGTCTCCTCGGGCCTGCGCACGGGCGCCTTCCGCCCCGTCGTGGACCGCACCTTCCCCCTGGACGAGATCGCCGCGGCGCACCAGTACATGGAGGCGAGCGCTCACGTGGGCAAGATCGTCGTCACCGTCGACCACTGACCCGCCCCCGGCTCCTGCCGCGGCCGCGGCCGTGGCTGTGGTCGTAGCAGGAGCCGGCGAGGTAGGACGGCGGTCTAGCTCTTCGAGTCCGGCTTCCATTCCTGGGCGAGGAGCCCGAGCAGCACCTCGTCCATGAACTGGCCCAGCACCCAGGCCGATGAGCGCAGCACGCCCTCGCGGACGAAGCCGTTGCGCTCGGCGGAGCGCAGCATCGCGAAGTTGTCCGACAGTGTCTCGATCTGCAGCCGCTGCAGGCCGCGCACGACGAAACCGTAGTGGCACAACGTCGCGACCACGTCGGTTCCGTAGCCCTTGCCGCGGGCGGACGGCAGCAGTCCAAGGCCGATGTGCGCGGACCGGCTGTGGTTGTCGATGCCCCACAGCGTCGCGGCGCCGACCAGCGTGCCGCCGTCCAGCTCCACCACGGAGAACGGGACGTGCCCCTGCTCCTTGTCGTCCACCACGAGCCGCGAGTCCTTCGAGCCGGGCGTGATCGGCCGCCACGGCCGGCCCTCGGCCCGCGAGGCGTTGACCACGTCGTCGTAGAGCTCTGTACGCAGAATCGGGATGTCGTCCTCGTGCCGGGCCCTGAGCCCGACCTTGCTGCCTCGTAGCATGCGATCTTCCTATCCGACCGGCCTCGCCGACGGCAAACCAATAAGGGGTCGCAGCCGTCCTGGAATGCCTGCGGGCGCGATCGACAGGTCGGCGGGCCGCCGCCTCGATCGGCGGTTACGGGGCGGGCTGTTCGTCGGCCTGGAGGAGGGCGGCGGCGCACTGCTCGGCGAGGTCCTCGGCGTGTGGGGGCAGGGAGTCGCCGGCGCGTAGATGTCGGCGGACCACGGAGAGCGGCAGTTCGACCACGGCGAGGGCGATGCGTTCCCGGTCCTGGGGCCGGGCTGCCCCGAGGGTCGCCGCGAGATCGCCGAGGGAGTCGAAGACGCGGCGGTTGCCCAGGTCCGCGCGCTCCCGGTGCTCCTGGGACCAGTCGCCCCGGCCGAACTCCTCGGCGCCGTAGAGGAGGAGTTGGGCTTCCTGGGGGTGGGCGCGGCTCCATGACACGACGTGCCGCGCGGCCGCGCGTGCGGCCCGATGGGGGTCGCTGTCGCTGTGGAGCGCGTCGAAGTAGCCCTGCTGGAACCGTTCGACGGTACGCAGCCACACCTCGGCGAGCAGGGCCGAACGCCCGGGAAACCGGTGGTACATGGAGCCGCTGGGGGCGCCGATCGCCTGGGCGACGGCGGACATGGTCACGCCACCCGGTCCGGCGGCGCCCAGTCGGACGGCGGCGTCGAGGATCTGGTCGGTGTCGAAGCGGGGTGGTCTCGCCATGAATCAGAGAGTACTCTCCAGATTATTAGAGAGTGGTCTCTAATAATCGTGAGGGGAGGACGCATGGGCGTCTACAACGTGCACGAACGCCTGCTGGCGGCGAAGAAGAGTGAGGTCGGCGCGCTCATCGACACGGTGTCCGCCGGGGCTGCGGACCGGCTCTGGCCGGGCGCGGCCTGGCCGTCGATGGCGCTGGACCGCGGACTGACGGTGGGGTCGGCCGGTGGCCACGGCCCGATCCGCTACACGGTCGCGGCGTACGTGCCCGGCACGTGGGTCCGCTTCACCTTCACCGAGCCGCGCGGATTCCAGGGCTTCCACGAGTTCGCCGTGCTGCCGGTCGACGAGGAGCACACCCTCCTGCGGCACACGCTCGCGATGCGGCCCAGGGGCCTCGCACGCGTGATGTGGCCGCTCGCGTTCCGCTGGCTGCACGACGCGCTGTTGGAGGACAGCCTGGACCGCGCGGAGCTCGAGGTCATGGGCACCATCGCCCGCCGGGCCCGCTGGACCCCGTACGTCCGCTTCCTCCGGGCGCTGATCCAGCTCGCCGACCGCCGCTAGGGGGTGTGTCGTCGATCAGCCCGGATCAGGGAGCGGTGCCGGGCGTCGCGAGCCCGGCGTGATCGGCGAGACACCCCTTAGGGCGTGCGGCGGCGGGCCGGGACCGGATCGTCCTCGTCGGCCACGCTCTTTGCGCCGGCTGGTGTGAGGAGGCGTTTCAGCCAGCGGGTGCGGGCGTCGCGTGCGTCCTGGCTGAGGGCCGCCCGCGGTGCCAGGCTGTCGAAGCCGTGGTAGGCGCCGGGCCATACATGCAGTTCGGCCTGGCCGCCGGCCTGCCAGATCGCGTTCGCGTAGGCCACTCCCTCGTCCCGCAACATGTCCGCCGACCCGACATCGACATAGGCCGGGGGGAGTCCGGAAAGGTCGGTGGCGCGGGCGGGGGCCGCGTAGGGCGGCAGGTCCGCAGCACCGTAGCGGGCGCCGAGGAGGGCCTTCCAGGCCGTGGCGTTCGACGTGAGGTCCCACACGTCGAGGCCGGACATCTGATGACCGGAGAAGGTGCCGGCGCGGTCGTCGAGCATCGGGCACAGCAGCAGTTGCCCCAGTGCCCCGGGACCGCCGCGGTCACGCGCCAGCAGGGCGAGGGCCGCGGCGAGCCCGCCGCCGGCGCTCTTCCCTCCGATGACGATGCGGTCCGCGTCGATGTCCAGTTCGGCCGCGTGCTCGGCCGCCCAGACGAGTCCGGCGTAGCAGTCCTCCAGCGGTCCCGGGTACTGCGTCCGCGGCGCCAGCCGGTACTCGACCGAGACGACGGCCAGTCCCAGCGGCAGCGCCCACTCGCGCAGGATCCGCGGAAGAACGGACCATGCGTTGCCCATGATCATGGCGCCCCCGTGCATGTAGTACAGCAGGGGCACCGGCCCGACGAGCCCGGACGGCCGCGCGCTCACGAGCGTGACGTCCGGTCCGTCCGGCGGTCCCGGCACACGGAACTCCGCCACCTCGAACCGGCCGTCGGCGCGCAGGTCCTCGACCGTCGGCCTGGGCCGGGCCGCGGCATCGCGCGCTTGCCGCGCCTCGAGATTGTCCGGGGTGATCGGTTCCCTCGGCTCCGTACTCAAGGCGTCCAGTACGACGCTCAGTTCGGGGTCGAAGGGGGGTGCAGGCGTCGGTCTGCGGCCGGACTCCGACGGCGGGTGGTGGACGCTCATGCCCCACCCCCCGGTCGGTCGGCGGGACACCGCCCGGCATCCCCGCTGAAGCGGCTCGGCTGCACGCCCGTGCACGCGGGGAACACTCGCCTGAGACCCATACGACGTAGCCAACCACACCGCTGTCCGACACCGCTGCCCGGACGACAAGAGCGACAGCGACGACCTCGAGTTCGCCGTCCGTGCCTGGGCCCTGCTGGGCCTCGGCGGCTCGACGCCGTAGGCCGGGGTATGCGTGGAGGTAGTACTCCGGCCGGCTCAGGTCAGGTTCAGTCCTCCGTCGAACATGATGACCTCGCCGGTGAGGTAACTGCTGGCGATCACCGACGCCACCAGGTCGGCCACGTCGGCGGGCTGAGCCGGGCGGCGCATGGGCGCGCGATCCCGCCACAACTCGTGCGCCTGAACCCAGTCCTTGGTCATCGGCGTGTCCACCAGGCCCGGAGCGACCGCGTTGACCCGCACGTCCGGTCCGAGCGCAGCCGCGAGCAGCCTCGTCACGTGATTCAGCGCGGCCTTGCTCGCTGCGTACGGCACCGACGAGCCCTTGGGCCGCACCCCGGCATGGCTGGTGATGTTCACGATGCTGCCGCCCACGGGGGATCGGCGCAGCGCGGGAAGTGCCGCCGTGCACAGCACCCACGGTGCGATCAGGTTGACCTCAAGCAGCTGCCGCCAGTCCGCCGGCGTCGCCGCGGCCAAGTCGTCGTGCGGGATCGGCCAGCTGATGCCCGCGTTGTTCACCAGCACGTCCAGCCGCCCGAACCGGCCGACTGCCGCCTCGACCAGCCCCCGGGCCTCCTCCTCGACCGCCAGATCCGCCCGAACGTACGCCCCGCCGAGCTCGGCGGCCAGCGCCTCCCCGGCCTCCGTACTGCGCCGCGAGTGCACGACCACCCGTATCCCGTCCGCCGCCAGCCTCCGCGCGATGGCCTCCCCGATGCCCGACGTGGACCCGCTGACCAGGGCGACGGGCCGATCCGCTTGTTCGATCCTCATGCCGATGGATCTTGCCACGGCCTTCGGCGGAGGTGTCTTGGCCATGGCCAACCCCTGCCGTGCCCGGACCGTCTGCCAGTCGTTGCCACCGAGCACCGGCGCGCCCGGCCTCACAGTAGGCGGCCCGGCCCCGGGGTGAATCCGGAGGTCGGGCCGCCGGGATCTCCGGTGGGTGGTCAGGCGCGGCAGCGCAGCATCGTCAGCGGCGGGTTCGCGAGGAGGTCCGCCCAGAAGTCGGCACCGAACGCGCGCACGCCGGCGTCGGACACCTCCAGCGGGACCCAGGTCAGCTCGCTGAATCCGGCCGTCCGCAGACACTTCTCGTAGACCTCGCGGCGCGGGAAGGTGCTGACGAACGAGACCGGCGGGTCGAGCAGCGCGGTGGTCCGGACGCGCAGTCCGGCTTCCACCTCCTCGCCGGTCAGCTCGGTGAGGAAGCCGTACTTGGCCAAGGAAGGCCCGCCGAAGTCGTAGTCGGGCGACATGTTGAACAGGAAGAGCTCGGCGCCGGGCGCCAGGCTCCGGTGCAGGTTGCGGCACATCCGCTCCACGGCGTCGATGTCCTCCGCGTAGTTGAGCAGCTGCACCGCCACGCCGACGTCGAAGCGCTGCTCAAGGGGCCGCAGTTCGGCCGCGTCGCCCACCTCGTAGCGCACGCCCAGCGGCTCGCGCTCCTCCAACGCCTTTGCCACGGCGACCATCTCGCCGGAGATGTCGATTCCGAGCACGTCCGTGGCGCCGCGCCGCTTGAACTCCCTGCTGTAGAAGCCCGTGCCGGAGGCCAGGTCGAGAACCGACTTGCCACGCACGTCCCCGACCATGTTCAGGAAGCTGGGCACCTCGCCGTACTGCACCACCGGCAGGCCCTTGAAGCCCTCGAACGCCTCACCGATCTCGTCGTACTGCTGCACACTCATCGTGGTGCCTCCCCGTTCGTTTCGGCATGTCCTCGGCCACGGACCCCCGTCCCCGGGGCAAGCCGCGGCCTCTGGCTGGCAGTCTCTACGGACACTGACGGACCGTCGTATTGGCAGAAGCCCCAAAGATCCGGACTTCGTCCCGGCCTCCTGTACGAGCGGGCATGCGAGTGCGAGCGGCCGATGGACAGCCTCCGGGCGATCTCCCACTCCCAGCCGCCGGCGAAGGCGCGGGAGCCGAGGAGCGCCCCCCGATTGCTCCCTCTCCTCACTTCTTCCTACGCTGGTAGGGAGAGGTGAGGAGGGCCGCGATGTCCGCCGTCGCCGTGCACAGGGCTGTCCTGGGGGACGGGCGCCCGACGCTTCCGTACGCGGAGGCGGGCCCGCCCGAGGGCAAGCCGATCGTGCTGGTGCACGGCTACGTGGACTCCTGGTGGACGTTCGAACCGATGCTGCGCCGCATGCCCTCCGCCCTGCACGCCTATGCCCCCACCCAGCGTGGCCACGGCGACGCCGACAAGCCGTCCGACGGCTATCTCCCGGAGGACTTCGCCACGGACCTCGTCGCGTTCATGGACAGCGTGGGCATCGACCGCGCGGTGCTGGTCGGCGGATCGAGCGGAGGGGTGCAGGCCCGCATCGTCGCGGGCCGCCGACCGGACCGGGTGGCGGGCCTCGTCCTGCTCGGCGTTCCGGCCGAGCTCTCCGACAAACCGGGTGTCACTGAACTTTGGGATACCGTACGGGAGTTGGAAGACCCGGTGGACCGCGCCTTCGCGAAGGACTTCGCCCGCGGGATGACGGCGGCCCCCATCGGGCGCGGCTTCCTGGAGACCGTCGTCGACGAAAACCTGAAGGCCCCGGCCCGCGTCTGGCGGGAAACCCTGCGCGGCCTGCTGGAAACCGACCTCCGGTCCACGCTGTCGGGCATCCTGGTCCCCACCCTGGTCGTCTGGGGCGACCAGGACACCCTCCTGACCCGCGAGGACCAGCAGACGATCCTCGACACGATCCCCGACTCCCGCCTCCTCGTCTACGAGGGCGCGGGCCATGTCGTGTACTGGGAGGCCCCGGACCGCGTACTCCGCGACCTGGCCGCCTTCACAGCCGACCGCACCTGAAAGACCAAGGCCCCGTCCACCCCATGCGCAGGCCGGGACAGCCCTCATCGCCGCCACGGCCCGGCGCGAGCGGGGACTGTCCGAGCTGGGGAACTTCCCTGCAGAAGAGCAAACGCAGCCGGCGAAGCATCGGCCCGAGCATCACGGCCTCAGCAGTCCGCCTACCCACCAGTCGTGCGGCTTGCCATCGTTGGCGATGCCGCGATTGCGCAGCGTCCCTTCGACGGTGAAGCCGAGTTTCTCGGCGACGGCACGCGAGCCGGTGTTCCCGGCCATGGCCCACCACTCGATGCGGTGCACGTCGAGCGTGGCCCAGCCCCAGTCGCACAGGGCCCGAGAGGCCTCCACCGAGTACCCGCGTCCGCGCTGCTCCTTGACTGCCCAGTAACCGAGCTCCCAGACGCCGCGGCTGATGAGGGTCAGGCAGTACGAGCCGACCAGGGCGCCGGTGTCCTTGCGGAACGCGCCGAGGGTGTAGTCCCTGTCCTCGGCCCACTGAGCGGGCAGCTTCTCGCCGACGAGCTTCTCCGCGTCCGCACGCCGGTACGGCACCGGCACCGGGGTGTAGAACTGGATGTCCTCGTCCTGGCAGGCTTCGTACACCGCATCCACGTCGGCAGGTGTGAAGGCCCGCAGCACCAGACGGTCGGTCTCAAGAGTCACTGGATCCATCGCGGCAGTATGGCCACCATCAACAAGCGGCGACCAGCGAATAAGAGGGCACTGTTCGCTTTGACATGATGCTGCGATGAACGTGATCCCTGCGGTGGTTGCAGCCGGCAGTATGAGTCGGGTCGAACAGCCGGCCTTCCAACTCGTGAACGGCTTTCACCTGCGCTCCTGGCGGCAGGAGGACGCCGAGGTGCTGGTCGACTCCTGCCGCGATCCGGAGATCCAACAATGGAACAGGCCCAGTGACCACTCGTTGGATGAGGCCCGCGCCAGGATCTCCCGGTGGGGCGAACGCTGGCGGAGTGAAGAAGCGGCGATCTGGGCGGTGGCTGCTTCTGCAAGTGCCAAGCCAGTTGGCTTGATCGGACTCGCGGACATCGACCTCAGAGGAGGCAGCGCCGAGCTCCTGTACTGGCTCCTGCCTGAGGGCCGCGGCCACGGAGTGATGGTCGACTCAACCGTCCGCATCAGCCGATGGGCCCTGGAGGACCTCGGACTGCACCGGCTCCGCATCACTCATTCTGTTGCGAATCCGGCGTCTTGCCGGGTGGCGGAGAAGGCGGGATTCCCCCTGGAAGGGACCATGCGGAGTGCACTGCTCCATGCGGACGGATGGCACGACGAGCACCTGCATGCTCGCATCCAAGGCGATCTCTGAATCTGCAAGTCCCGCATCACCACCGTCACTTCACCCGGCCCGGCCCTGCCAGGTGGTCACACAGGCCTCGTTGCCTTCCCTGTCGGCGAGTACCCAGAAGGCCGGAGCGCGTGCGGCGGAGAGGAGTCGGCCACCAGCTGCCAGCGCGGCCTCGATCCGTCGGACCGCCTCGTCGTGCGGAACGCAGATGTCGAAGTGGATGCGATTGCGCCGCGCGCGCGCCAGCTCCATCTGCTGGAACCAGATCGCCGGCCCCTGCCCGACGGGGTCGACGAGGGGATCCTCGGGGCCGTCGGCCCCCGCCTCATCGGCATAGCCGAAGACCGCTCTCCAGAACGGCCGGATCGCGGCGATGTCGAGTGCGTCGATCGCGATCTCCAGGACCTGGACGGACCGCGGTGCCCCCGTGTCGATCTCGGGTTCCGTACTCAGCCCGATCTCATGGACAGCGGCGGAGATCCGATGCGCGAGGTCGACGTCGTCGGTGGTCACCGCCCCGAGGTCCGACGATTGCAAGGTGAGGACGACCCGACGAGGCCGTACGTCGATGAGAAGGTGCTGGTCGGCAGCGTCACCGCATGCCGCGACCGCACGTGCCGCCACCTCGGTCGCCGACGCCAGCGACATGACCGGAACCGACGCGCGTAACGTGCCCAGCAGAAAGCGCCAGCCCAGGCGGCCGATCGCGTCCGAGGCTTCCTTGCCAGTCAGTGTTCCTTCCATGCCTGGCATCCTGGCAGCCTTCCCTGCCCTGTTCATGCTGAATCAGGGATCCGAAACCGTCGTTCCGCGCGGCGCCGATGACGGGCCAAGGGGCGTGGACGCCGCATGCTTCGTAAATTGGAAGGAGCACGTGAGCGGCGGAAGGGACGGGTACGAGGCCTGTGGCATCGCAGATCGACTACGAGGCGTTGTTCGTCGCCACGCCCAGTCCGTATCTGGTGCTGCGGCCCGACCTGGTGATCGTCGACGTCAATGAGGCGTACCTGAGGGCGACCGGGCGGAGCAGGCAGGAGCTTGTCGGGCAGTTCTTGTTCGATGCCTTCCCTGACAATCCGCAGGACCCCGAGGCGGACGGCGTGCGAAACCTGGACGCCTCTCTGCAACGGGTTCTGCGGTCCAGGGAACCGGACACGATGGCGGTGCAGAAGTACGACATCCCTGTGATTTCCCGGCCGGGGGTGTTCGAGGAGCGGTGGTGGTCCCCGATCAACACCCCTGTGCTCGGGCCGGATGGGCAGGTGGCGTGGATCATCCACCGGGTGGAGGACGTGACGGCGTTCATGGTGTCCCGCTCCGCCCGGACGGCGGGTGGGGTACTGGCGGAGCGGGAAGCGATGGAGGCCGAGCTGTACGCGCGGGCGCGGGAGCTGCAGCGGCTGAACGAGGAACTGCGGCAGGCGCATGCCCGGGAACGCGGGGTCGCCGTCACCCTGCAGGAAGCCATGCTGCACTCGCCCGACCTGGACCGCCATCGGGACATCGCGGTGCGCTACCTGCCCGCGGTCGGGTCCCTGAACGTGTGCGGTGACTGGTACGACGTGGTCGACCTGCCCGGCGACTGCTTCGGTGTCGCGGTCGGCGACGTCGTCGGTCACGGCCTGGAGGCCGCCACCGTCATGGGCATGCTCCGCAGCGCACTGAGCGCCGCTGTCAGGGCCCTGCAGGACCCCGCCAAATCCCTGGAGGTCCTGGGTCTGTACGCCCGATCGATCGAAGGGGCACTGGCGACCACAGCCGTCAAGGCAGTGATCGACACGCATCAGCACCAGATCACCTACAGCAGTGCGGGTCACCCCCCGCCGGTCCTGCTGAACCCCGACGGCACGTGCGTCCTGCTGGACCAGGCGACCGACCCGCCCCTGGGCGCCCGCCCCCAGCACGTCCCGCGCCCGCAGGCCGCACTGTCCTACACACCTGGTGACACCCTGGTGCTCTACACCGACGGGATCATCGAGCGCCGAGGCGAGGACATCGACGCGGGCCTGCACCGGCTGACCGACGGCCTGGCCCGCCATGCCCGACTCAGCCCCGACCGCCTCGCCGATGCTCTACTGTCCAGCCTCGGCGTGGCCGGCGGCGCCCACGACGACATCGCCTTGATCGTCGTACGTCTGTGAACCCGCCGCACAGTGGCGAGGTCGCTGACCGGGCCGCCCGCTTGGCCCTCCGCCGCGACGGCGGTTGCCCCTTCAGTGGAATCGCGGGCGTGTTCGAATTCTATGTATGCCCACGGCCTCGACCTACGCTCTCCGCCCTTCGGCTTCATGCTCCGGGAGCTCGCGTCGGGCTGCCCCGAGGGAACGGAATTGCCTGGTTCACCCGTCCCGTCGGCGCGTAGCATCCGTCCATGATCGAGGATGTGGCAGAGGCCGTGGCGGGACGTGTCGAGAGGGAGGACGGGGAGGCGGGGTCGCTCCGGGAGGTCTGCTGGCGGGGGAGGGGCGTCGCCTTCGCGCCGCTCGACGTCGACGACGCGGAGCTGGTCCACGGATGGCGTGCCGACCCCCTGGCCGCCCATGAGGTCGGCATGTGGCCGCGCTCCCTCTCCGCCGTGCGCGAGCGTATCGAGCGCGACCGCGACGAGCACGACCGCGACGACTTCCTCGTCCTGCTCCCCGACGGCACGCCGATCGGCCACATCGCCCTGATCGACCAGGACTTGGTCGACGGTACGGCCGAGATCATGCTGATGCTGGACCCCGCCCACCGGGGCCGGGGGCACGGCGTGGACGCCGTGGACGCGCTGGTCGACCTGGCCTTCGGCGAACTGCCGATGCATCGCGTCCAAGCCGTCACCCACACCACCAACAGCGCGGCCCTCGGCGTCCTGGCCAGGGCCGGCTTCGTCCAGGAAGGCGTGCGCCGCTCCGCCTGCCTGCACCGGGGCGAGCGGTACGACGTCGCGGTGCTGGCCCTCCTCCGGGACGAGTGGCAGGCACTCACCCGACCTCGCTCCTGGGACATCCCGGTCCCCGGCCAGTGACTCCAGTCGCAGGTCCTCGGTGGTGCTCTCCTTTGGCCGGGCGGTCCCCGATGCCGTGCGTGGACTCCTTCCCCGCCGTGCGATGCGCCGCGCCCGACGCCGCTCGCTGATCCGGCCTGATCGACAAGACGCCTCCTGGCCGCCCGCGGACATGGTCGAGGCCCCGGCACCCTCGTGGAGGGTGCCGGGCCTCGGTCCTTGCCGCTCCCTCAGATCTCGCAGCCGGTCTCGATGTCCGCGCCGGACTCGCCGTCGCAGTCGTCGGTGCCCGCGGCGCCGTTGAGACCGTCGGGGCCGGGGCCGCCCCGCAGGAGATCGTCGCCGTCCCCGCCGCCCAGCCGGTCCGCTCCGCCGGCGTCGCCGATGGTGGCCTCGAGGACCCCGTCGACGTTGTCGCCGAAGATGCGGTCGGCGCCGCCCCGGCCGTTGATGACGTCGGCGGCGGCCGTCGCCCCGGTGGCGTCGCTCGTCACACTGTCGCCGACGAGCACGATCTCGTCCCCGGAGCCGCCCGTGATGTGGTCCCTGCCGGCGCCGACGGCCCGGCCGAAGTGGGACACGTGGTCACCCACCGCACCGAAACCGCCGTCCGGCCCCAGGTCGATGGAGTCGTCGCCGCCCGCGCCGCCGGCGTTCCCGTCGGTGGCTTGGCTGTCCCCGATCGCGAACCCGAAACCACCCGCACCCTCCAGGATCACGTCGTCCCCGGCGCCCTCGGCTTCGAACGTGGCGAACGAGTCTCCGATGACGAGGTCGTGGCCGTCGCCGCCAGTGATGATGTCGTTCCCGCCACCGAAGGCTCTGGCACCGGAGCTGTCGCCGGTGAGGGCGTCGTCGCCGTCACCGCCGTGGAGCGTGTCCGCGGCCCCGCCCTCGGCCCTGGCGCCCGCAGCCACGTTGTCTCCGAACATGCGGTCGTGCCCCCCGCCGCCGGTCAGCCGGTCGCGGCCCACGGAACCGGTCGAACCGCCGTCGGCGGACGGGTCGCCCTCGGCGGGGGAGTCTCCGACGAGCATGTCGTCGCCGAGGCCGCCGTCGACCTGGTCGTCGCCCGTTCCTCCGGCGACGCTGTCGCCGCCGTCACCGCCGAAGAGGAAGTCGTTGCCGCCGAGGCCGCAGATGCTGTCGTCGCCGCCCCCGCCGTCGATGCGGTCACTCCCCGCCGTACCAATGATCACGTCGTTCCCAGGGGTGCCCTGGGTTCCGGTGACCGTGGCCACCGCGCCGAAACACGTGGCCGGCGCTGCGTTCGCCCCACTCGCGGCCGGGCCGACCAGGGCCGCCGCGGCCAGCGCCGGGGCGGTGAGGGCGGCTGCGATCCGCCGGCGCCGTGGGCGCTCGCCGCGGGAGGGACGGTGTGGTCCGTGCATGGCTTTCTCTCCTTCGATGGACACGACTGCGTGGCGCTCACTGTGCGTGCACGGCGCCGGGCTGTAGGCACCCATCGACGGCCCGTTCTGTAAGTTCATCCGATCGGATTCTGATAGGTCGTCACCATGTGGGCTTCATGCCGCCGCGTCAGAGGCGTGCGAAGGGCGTCTGGCAGGATGATCCGATGCTCGATTTCGGCATCGAGGGCTACCAGCCGGTCTGGTTGGACCGTCGCAGTGACGTCGTGAGGGAGCACGGGCAGCGCCTGAGTGGTCTTGCCGGCCGGACCCTGACAAGGGTCTGGATGGTCTGGGACATGCAGGATGACGAGTGGTTCAGCGACTGCCCCGTGCTGTTCGACTTCGGCGGAGAGCAGGTCGAGGTCAATCATCAGAAGCTCGACGAGCTCTCCGTCACGTGGAACACGATCGACACCAGACGTCCGGTGCACTGGCCCGGTTTCCGTCTGCAGTGGCGTCCCGAGGCCCTGCCGGAGGTGCATGCTCTGCGGGGTCTGTCACTCAAGGAGGTCGAACTGCTCGAGTGGACAGGCGCCGACGTGCCGCGGGGGAACATCGACGTCAGCTTCGTCTTCGAGGAGAAGCGTGCGACCGTCTTCAACGCCCTCGACGAGAACGGGTTGAGCTTCAACCCACCCGAGCGGCGACAGCGGTCCCGTCCGTTCCACTGATGCCGTCGAAGTTCAGACTTCGGACGCGCGTCGGTAGGCGTGCCAGGACCGTGACACCGCTGACCCCGGTCTCCACGGAGACCTGCCGGCCGTCGCTGTGCGTCAGGCACAGGAGTAGCTGAACGTGCCTTCCGCCTCGATCGGTGGGCCCGTCGGACGGAGGACCTGAAGGCGGGCGGTGCCCTGGAACAGTCCGGGGCCGCGCACCGTCCACTGGAGGTGGACCGTCACCTCGCGCTCGCCACGGCGGGCCGCGCGGGTCAACTCGCCGGACTTCTGGCCGTCGCTTCGCACCCACCGGTAGGTGATGGGCCCGCCCCGACCATCGGTGGTCACGACGCCGGTCACGTCTGCGGTCTGACCGCAGCTCAGTTGTCGCGTCGGGGTCGTGACCTCGGCCGCCGTCACCGTCGGGCCGGCCGACGGGCGCAGCATCAGCCACAGGACGACGGCGACCGCCGCCAGAACCGCGACCCCTCCGAGCAGGCCGGCTCGCCGCCGGCGGCGCCTGCGCGTGGGAGCGGGCGCCGGAGCCGCCCACAGGGCACGCAGGCTCTCCTCCTCGGTGAGGGGGACGCCGGGGCCGAAGCGCAGCAGGATCTCGCTGTCGTCTCCGCGTTCGGCGGATGCCGGGGTGAGGGGTGGGGCGGGGATGCTCTGGTTCCGTTTGCCGAGGACGGTGGCCTCTGCGTCCGACGCGGCGGCGGCCGGCGCGGCCCGCCCACGCCGGCCGATGACCGTGGCCTCGGCGTCGGCTACGCCGGGTCCGGCCACGTGTGGGTCGGCTACGCCGGCGTCAGCCACGTCGGGTTCGGGCACGTCTGGGTCGGCTACCTCGGGCTCGGCTACGTCGGGTCCGGCCACGTGCGGGTCGGCTACCTCGGGCTCGGCTACGTCGGCGTCGGCTACCTCGGCGTCAGCCGCGTCGGGTCCGGCCACGTCTGGGTCGGCTACCTCGGCGTCAGCCACGTCGGGTTCGGGCACAACGGGTGCGGGTACGTAGGCGTCGGCCACGTCGGCGTCGGCCGCCGTACGGACCGCCCCCTCCGCCCCCTCCGAACCTTCCGCTCCCTTCACCCCGTTCGCGTCGCCGCCCGTCGTCCCGCGGCGGGCCGCCTCCATCAGCTCCGTCAAGGCGGTGGCCGCCGCCGTGCGCAGCGCGGTCCGGCGCAGGAAGTCCTGGGGGAGGGCCGCGCGCCCGGTGGTGAGCGTCGTGCGGGCCGCGGCGAGGTCGCCGGACTCGGCGGTCGCCGAGCAGCGGGCGAACAGGTCCGCCGCCGGTGTGCCCGCCGCCGCCCAGGCGGTGCCGAGCCTATCGGCGAGCGCCGCCCACGCCGTGATGTCGTCGAGCTGGGTGGAGGTCGCAGAGGGGTCGTCGACCAGTGCCGTGGCCAGCGACGTCTCCACGAGCAGAGCGGTGCCGTCCGGGGCGAGTACGACCGAGTCGGGCGTGAGCGAACCGTGGGTCAGGCCGGCCGCGTGCAGGGCGAGCAGGGTCTGCGCGGTCTCGTTGAGCACGCTAGCCGCGCTGCCCTCGTCCAGTCCGGGCGCGCCCGCGGCCAGAAGGTCGGCGACCGTACGCGCCGGCGGGCGCGCGACGATCAGCCACACGTCCCCGGCCTCCGCCACGAGGTCGACCGTGGCCGGCACACCCGGAAGCCGGAGCTTCGCCACCGAGACCACCGCGGCCGCCAGCCGCTGCCGCGCACCCTGCGGAGCGAGCAGGTCGCGGTCGATCCGCAGCACGCCGAGCGGCGGTTCGCCGCCGTTGCCCGGTCCCAGGGCGTGCCAGGTGCCGAACCGCCCGTCACGTGACCAGTCGGACAGGGCACGCCCGGCGACCGTGGCGGGAGTCGGGGGTCTCATCGCGTTCTGTTCTCCTCGGTGGTCGATGTCGCTCAGCACGGCGGCGCGTCCGCGGATGCCGTCTGACGTCCGCTCACGGACTGCGGGCTGCTGCTCACAGCGACGTTCCACGTGCCCCGGCAGGGGTGGCTCGAGAAGTCGCCCTCGAAGGTCAGGGAGTACTGCGTGCTGCCCGACAGTCGGCGGGACTGCGAACCGTAGGGCTCGGCAGGCGTGTTGCGGTAGAACTCCGCGGTCAGCGTCAGCGGCCCGGTGCCGGTGGTACGGACGGTCACATCGGCGATCAGCCGGTAGCCCGGTCCACGGCGCAGGGAACCGATCGAGATCGTGACCGTGCCCGGGGTCGGCGGAGCGGGGGTCGTGGTCGTCGGGACCGGGGTGGTGGGCGTGGGGCCCGGTCCCGGTTCACCGCCCGGGGGAGTGGCCGCGGTCGGTGTGCCGCCCGTCGCCGGGGCCGTCGTCGTTCCGCTCGGCGACGCCTCGGTCGATGCGCTGCCGGACGGCGACCCGCTCGGCGTCGGCGAAGTCGTCACCGCCGTCGGTGAGACCGATGGCGAGGAGGACGACGAGGACGAGGACGACGACGGGGAGGGGGAACCGGACACAGAGGTCCCGGACGGTACGGAAACGGCCACCGTCGTCGTGTCGTCCCCACGGGCTGTCGCCACGGTCACCGCACCGGCGGCCACGGTCAGGGCGGCCACGCCGACGGCCGCCTTCCAGAGGTGTTGCTTCAGGCGCCCCAGTACGGTCAACGCCGGCGTCACCTCGTACACCGCCCCCGTCATCGCGAACGGGAACAACAGGGCGAGCAGGGCGGCGAGTTCGGCGAGCCTGCGGCGCCCGCGCTCCTCCCAGCCCGGGCCGTAACCGTCAGTGGCGGCGCGTTCGAGCGCGGCGAGGAATGCCTCGATCCCCGGCCGGTCCGCCGGGTCCTTGGCCATGCCCTCGCGCAGCAGATCGCGTACCGGATCGGGTACGTCGTCCATCGCGACGGGTGCCCGCAGGTGCTGCAACCGCAGCGCCAACAGGTCTTCGGCGGCGAACGGCCGCCGTCCGGTCAGGCACTCGTAGAACACGGCCGCCGCCGCGTACACGTCGCTCGCCGGCCCCGCCGGCTCGCCGTCCCACTGCTCGGGCGCCATGTACGCGGGCGTGCCCGCGGCCTCCGCCTCACGGCCGGCGCGCACGGCGATACCGAAGTCGGCGAGGGCGCTGGAACCATCGGCGCGGACCAGCACGTTCTCCGGCTTGTAGTCGCGGTGGACCACCCCGGCCGTGTGGGCCGCGCCCAGCCCCAGCAAGGAACCCTTGAGGAGGACGAGAGCCGCCTCGGCACCGGTGGCCCCGTGCGCGCGCAGCAGTTCGCGGAGGGTGACGCCGTCCACCGCCTCCATGACGATCGCCGCGCCCCGCCGGGCTTCCACGTACTCGTACAGCCGCACCACGCACGGGTGGCGCAGGTCGCCGAGCAGCCGCGCCTCGGCGCGGAAGCGGGCCAGGAACTCCCGGTCACCGTGGAGCCGTTCGCTCAGATACTTGACGGCCACGGGCACGCTCGTCGCCTCGTGCCGCGCCAGTACGACACGGCCCCCGGCACCCTGTCCGAGCGTCCGCACCGCTTCGTAGCCCGGAACGGCCCAGCCGCCCGCCCCGTTCGGAACACCTTGCATCTCCGTCATGCCGCCCCCTCCACGGCCGCGCCGTCCACCAGGCGCGCCGGAGTTCCGCTCGCCGCCGCGCGACGCCGCTTCACCACACGTATCAGCCACCGGATCGGCGCCGCCCACACCGGGAACGCCACCAGACCGACGACCACCGCCACGATCACCGTGTCCCACGGCGCGTCCACCCGCCCCTCCAGCCACTCCCCGAGGCGGGAACGCCAGGCCAGCAGAGCCAGCACCAGGAAGCCGTATGTCCCGACGATCACCGCGAGGCCGTACGCGGCCATGCCTGCCTGGCGCGGCCCCGGCCGACGGCCCGCCCGCAGGTCGCGCCACAGCCCCTTGCGGAAGTACGCACTCGCCTCCTCGCGCAGCCGTGGCACGCGCAGCGCGTCGGTGAGCGCCTGATAACCGTCCAGCGGCATCAGCGGATTGAAGTTGTACAGGGTGTTCAGATACAGCCCGAAGGCCAGGTGGAACAGCACGGCCGAGACGGGTCCGACCGGCAGATACGCCGCGCCCACGGCGCACCAGCCCGCCAGGGCCGCGGTCGAGATCGGGCCGGACAGCGCCACCACGACCCGCGACCAGCGGGTGCCGAACCACATGTCGCTCGTGTCCACGAACGCGAACGGCATCCCCATCATGAGCATGAAGCCGCCTCGCCTGACCTTGCGGCCGTACGACTTCACCGCCAGTGCGTGCGCCAGCTCGTGCACCCCCAGGGCCGAGATGTATCCGACGGCCAGCGCCACCGGACCCCAGAACCCGGCTCCGCCGAAGTCCAACAGATGCTGCCGATCCTGCGCCGCGAAGAACGCCACCAGACCGCCGACCAGCGACAGCCACACGAGCGCCACTCCGGTACGGGTGAAGAACCGCCAGCCGAAGCGGCCGTAGAGGCGGGTCACGGCGCCGTCGAGGCCCGGTACGGACACCTCCAGCTTGAGCAGGGAGCGGTACACCGCCCGCCAGAACCGACGCCAGCCCGTGGCCTCCTGCTCGTCCGACTGCCCCGGCAGGCCGCGCAGCAGTCCGGCGCCCGCGAACGACGCGAGTGCGGCCTCGATCCGTGGAAGAGCAAGCTCACCGAAGCGGTCGGCGTAGGCGAACAGCAGGTCCCGCACGGTGTTGTCGCCGTCGATGGCGTTCCAGAGGAATGCCTCCCGCTCGTCCAGCTGGAGGTACACGCCGGTACGCGTGTTGCTCAGCACCCAGGGCGGTTCCCCGCGGCCGCCGTCGGGCACCTGCTTGAGCGCCCAACCACCGCGGCGGCGCGGACGCGCGGTGAGTGGTCCGGTGGCCTCCGGCGCCTCCTCCTCAGGGGCTACGGCCGGCAGCTCGGTGAGCTGTGTGCCGACCACCATGGTCCGGGAGCCGATCCGCGCGTCCCTCGGCTGTTCGAACACCATGCGGACGTCGCCGACGGACAGCTCGGCGCCGTCGGCGAGCCGCGCAGACCCGCCGTGCAGGTTCACGCCGGCGACGGCCGTGCCGTTGAACGAGTCCAGGTCCTCGACCCGGAAGCCCGAGGCGTCACGGACGACACGGGCATGCCGGCGCGACACACTGCCGTCCGGCAGGACGACGTCGTTCTCGGCCCCACGGCCGAGCGTCGTGACCTGACCGGTCAGCGGTACGAGCAGGCCGGGGTCGTCGACGCCGCGCAACTGGGGCGCGGCGAAAGACGTCGGAGCCGCGCCGCGGCGGAGCGTGCCGCAGCGCAGGCAGTACGGGAAGTCGCGCCGAACGTGCACGCGACAGGCATGGCAGAGCATTTCGGTGGTTCCGCCGCCTCAGGAGCCGGTGACGAACGAACCGCCGGACAGGCCGCCGGGTGCGGCGTGGCCGGGGCCCGCCGTGTGGAGGTGGCTGCTGCCGCCGAGGCGGTCGAAGCCCGGGCGGAACACTCCGCCACCCGTACCGTCGGAGTCGGGGGCAGGAGTGTTCGCGCGGCCACCGCCACGGCCGCCTTCGCCGTCGTCGCCACCGCCACCGGTGCTTCCGCCGCCTGTGTCGTCGCCGCCGTCGCCGGGGGTGTTGGGGCCGTGGCCGGGACGCCGTTCGTTCTCCTGGCTGCCGCCGCTGTTGCCACCGTCGCCGCCGCCTTCACCGCCGCCGCCTGTGTCGCCTCCGCCGCCGGTGCCTCCGCCGGTGTCACCACCGCCGCCGTTCCCGCCGCCGTTGCCGCCCTCACCGCCGGGGGTGTTGGGGCCGTGGCCGGGACGCCGTTCGTTCTCCTGGCTGCCGCCGCTGTTGCCGCCGTCACCGCCGCCTGTGTCGCCACCGCCGCCGGTGCCACCGCCGGAGTCGCCACCGCTGCCGTTGCCGCCGCCGTTGTTTCCGCCACCGCTGCCGCCGGACTCACCACCGCCGGTGTTGGGGCCGTGGCCGGGACGGCGCTCGTTCTCCTGGCTGCCGCCGCTGTTGCCGCCGGTGTCGCCACCGCCGTTGCCGCCGCCGGTGTTACCGCCTCCGCTACCGCCGGAGTCGCTACCGCCGTCACTACCGCCTTCACCGCGCTCATAGACGCCGGCGTTGCCGAAGTCACCGGCTCCGCCGCCCGCACTGCCGAAGCCGTCGCCGGGACCGCCGTCGAATCCGCCGCCGTGCCCCCCGAAGCCGTCGCCAACGCCGCCGAATCCGCCCCCGTGGCCCTCGCCGAACCCTCCGCCGAGGCCGCCACCGGGGCCGCCGTCGATTCCACCGCCGTGGCCTCCGAGACCACCACCGTGGCCGCCGAACCCGTCGCCGAATCCGCCCTCGTTGCCGCCCCCGAAGCCACCACCGAGGCCGCCACCGGGGCCGCCGTCGATTCCACCGCCGTGGCCTCCGAGGCCACCACCGTGGCCGCCGAACCCGTCGCCGAATCCGCCTTCGTTGCCGCCCCCGAAGCCACCACCGGGGCCGCCGTCGATTCCGCCGCCGTGGCCTCCGAGACCACCGCCGTGGCCGCCGAACCCGTCGCCGAATCCGCCGCCGGGGCCCTCGCCGAAGCCTCCGCCGAACCCGCCGCCAGGACCGTGGCCGCCGGCACCGAATCCGCCGGGTCCGTCGATCCCCAGGCCGCCGGGACCGCCGTCGATTCCGCCGCCGGCACCGAATCCGCCGGGTCCGTCGATCCCCAGGCCGCCGGGACCGTTTTCGCCGAACCCCGCATCCGTGCCGCCGAGGTCACCGAAGTCACCGAAGTCGCCGAACGCGCCCGAGTCGCCGAGGCCGCCCGGGGTGGCGAGGTCGTCCAAGAGGGAGCCCCCGTCACCCAGGGACGGGTTGGCGAGCGCGTCGCCGAGCAGGCTGCCGACGTCGGCAGCCGCCGCGTCGAGCTCGCCGGCCAGCTCACGAGCGTCACCCGGGTCGACGGCCTCCACGTGCGGCGCCGTGGCGTCGTCGGCCGTGACCTGGTCGGTCGTGATGGGGTCGAAGGACACGTCGTGGTGCGCCAGGGCGTGTGCCGCGTTGCCGAAGAAGAGTGCCGACTTGGACAGGCGCGCGTCGAGCGTCGCCGGACCGTCGGCCGTACCGGTCTCCACGCGGAGCCGGCGCAGCTCGGTGACCTGCTCGGGGGTAAGCCCGAGTCTTCGTGACACCTCGTCGATGTCGCCGTCGAGTTGCTCCGCGAAGGCGGGGTCGACCGCCAGCCGGGTCATGGCATCGCGATAGGCGTTGTTTTCGGTCATGGCCTCACGTTCTCCGTCGGTCTGCGTGTACTCGTGCTGATCCCGGCGGGAAGTGGAGGGTCCCCCTGGTCGGCGGCATGGGTGCCATTCCGGCCATCCCAACCGATGCCTGCACGAACCTTATAGGGGCTGTTGCCCGAGTCGCGCAAGGCCTCAGAGGGCGCCGAACGGCTGCCCGACTGCACGGCCGTCTCAGAGGGTCGGCGTGATCCGTACAGTCTCGGCCCAAGCCGGAGGTTGGGGCGCGTCCTGGCCGATCAGGGCGACGATGAGGCGGCAGGAGACGGGTTCCAGTGGCCAGGGCGTGTGCCCGTCGGTGAGCACGACGACGATGTTCGGTGGTTCGGGCGCGGCGAGCGCCGTCCGGATCCCCACGGTCATGTCCGTCCCACCGCCGCCCGCCAGTTCGACCTGGTCGACGGCGGTCACCCGGGCGACGGCGTGGACGTCGGCGTCGCAGGCCAGCACGGCGACCCGGTTGCCTCCCACCCCGACCTCGCGCAACACCCCCGACACCTCGGCGAGCGCGGCCGCGAGATCGTCCTCGCCCATCGAGCCGGAGGTGTCGACGACGATCGCCACGCGCGGCAGCGGTCGGCGCAGGCTGGGCAGCACCACGCGGCCGCCGAGGGCCGGAGTGCGACGCGACGGGCGCCGGTACGTGTAGTCGACCGCACCGCCCGCCCACGCGGCGGCCTCGCGGACGGCGCCGGTCAGCGCCTTGCGCCAGTCGACGGTGGGCTCCAGCACCTCCTCCGCCCAGCGCCGCCAGCCCGCCGGAATCGATCCCCGGGAGCGCTGGTGGGCGCGGACGGCCTGAGCGGTCTGGCGGCGCAGGGCCTCGGCCTCCACGGGGCCGAGACCGGTCACGCCGTCGCTCTCCCCCAGGTCCCAGGGCGCCGGGACGCCGTGCGCGCCGGATCCGCAGTCCACCGGGTGGAGAGACGTGGCCGGGATGCCGGGCAGGTACTCCTCGAAAAGTCCGCCCTCGGGCAGACCGAACAGGCGCGGCTCCATGCGCCCTTCAGGCAGCCGTAGTCCGTCGGAGACCAGGTCGTCGTTGATCTCGCAGTCCTGGGCGATGTTGACCCGCAGGCGGTCGCGCTGGTCGGCCGCGGGCAGTCGGTCGGCCCGCCCGTGGTGGTCGCGCAGAAGGTGCGACGCCTCGTGGATCCACACCCCGGCCAGCTCGTCGATGTCCGTGGCCTCGACGAAGGCGGGGGCGACGTAGCAGCGCCAGTACCGGTCGACGGCCATGGTGCGCACCTGCCCCGAGGCGACGACCGTCAGGGCGTACAGCGCGGAGGCGAGGTACGGGCGCGCCTCGGCCGCCTTGTAGCGCGCGGCCAGCAGCTTGGCGCGGTCCAGTCCCCCGGACTGCCCTCCGGTGGCGGTCACGGAGCGGCCGGTCAGCGCGCGCCCGGCAGCGCGCCGGCGAGCTGGAGCAGTTCCAGGAAGGCGTCGATCCCGGACGGGATCGGCCACTCGGGCTCGCGCATCGCGGCAAGGTCGCGGGCGGCCCGCGCGGCCACGTCCGGCACTCCGGCGTCCACGGCCTTGGCGAGGACGTCCCAGCCCGCCTCCCAGCGGGTGCGGGTGGGTTCGCTCTGCACGGCGGCGACCACGGCGATGAGGAACGCCAGTTGGCGGTCGCCGCGTTCGGGCAGGGCGAAGGCCGACGGGTCGGCGAGCACCCGGTCGGGGTCGGGCAGGTCGAGGTTCTCCAGGTACGACAGCAGCTCGATGCCGGCCGCCTCGCCGACGGCGCCCATCACGGCGGCGGCCTGCGCCTCGCGTCCGGCGCCGGACGCGTACCCGGCGGCGAGCAGGCGCAGCGCCATCTCCCAGGTGCGCGGGGAGGGCCAGGCACGGCCGCGGCCCTCGGCCTCCTTCGGCATGTGGTGGACCAGGCCGGGGCGGGCGGTCAGGAAGCCGGAGATCACGCCGCGGGCACGGGCGACCGCACCGGAAGTGCGCCCGGGATCCACCGCGGGCAGAACGGTCTCGGGCCACGTGCCTGCCATGCCACGGGCCACGGTGCGCGGGTCGTGCGTCCAGTCGAGGTGGACGAATCGGTTGGCGAGCGGAGGGCTGAGGTGCCAACCGTCGGCCGCGCTGGAAGGCGGGTTGGCGGCGGCGACGATACGTACCGACTCCGGCAGGGCCAGGCTGCCGACCCGACGCTCGAGGACCACCCTGAGCAGGGCTGCCTGCACGGCAGGCGGTGCCGAGGACAACTCGTCGAAGAACAGCAGTCCGTGCCCGGTACGCGCGAGTCGTACGGCCCAGTCCGGCGGGGCCATCGGAACGCCCGAGACGGCCGGGTCGTCGCCGACGATCGGCAGCCCGGCGAAGTCGGACGGCTCGTGGACGCTGGCGACGACCGTCTCCAGGTGCACGCCGAGGGCGGCGGCGAGCTGTTCCATGCCGGCGGACTTGCCGATGCCGGGTTCGCCCCACAGCAGCACCGGCTGGTTCGCCGTCACGGCCAGTGCGAGCGCCTCGAGTTGGGGGTTGCCGACCGGTTCGGTCCGCGTGACACGCAGGCGGGCGTTGAGGGCGTCGGCGGCCGCGAGGGCCGCGGGAACGGAAACGGAAGTGGTCATGCGCGAATGTCCTCGTCCTCTGCTGCGGAGCCGCCCTGACCGTGCCCCCCGAGAACCTGGGCCTCCTCGAACGGGTCCGGCTCGTCGACCGAGTCCGGCTCCTCAAACGGATCCGACTCCTCGAACGGATCGGGCGCGCCGACCGAGTCCGGCTCCTCGAACGAAACCAGGTCCTCGGCCGCCGGCTCCCGGGGCGAAGCCGACTCCTCGAAGGGATCCGACTCCTCGAACGGATCCGACTCCCCGGAGATCTCCGGCTCCTCGAGCGGGTCCGGTTCCGCGGACAGCTCTTCGTCCTCGTCCCACTCGGGCTCGGAGTCCCGCTCGCTCATGTACTCGTCGAACCACTCGGAGCCGATGCCGGGGTGCTCCCTGAGCACCCGGCGACGCAGGAACATCAGGTCGGTCCGTTCGTACCGGCGGATCACCTGGGCGAGGGAGAGCTCCATCTCGTCGGTCACGTCGATTCTGGCGCCGGCGTCGAGGAGGTCCTCGACCAGGGCGGCGGACCCTCCGTAGTGGACGGCGCTCTGGAGCGGGGTGCGGTCCGTCTTGTCCTTCGCCTCCAGGTCGAGCCCGGCGGCCAACAGGCGCGGCAGCAACTCCCGGTGCTCGAGCAGATGGAGGACGTGCAGCAGGCTGCGGCCGGTGCTGTCGCGGACGTGCGGGTCCGTTCCGGCGTCGAGCAGCGCCAGCACGGCGGGGGCGTCCCCGTGCTGGATGTGCTGGAACAGCTCGCGCCGCTGCTCCCGCAGAACGCGCGGCAGCCGCCCTTCGCCGCTGGTCCAGGCGTGCTGGGCGGCGAAGCACCCGCTCACCGTTCCGCCGAAGGCGCGCAGGGCCAGTTCGCGCTGCCGCTCCTGCTCGGTGTGCGGGATGCCGAGCACGCCGTCCTTGGACACGACCTCGTGCCACACGCCGCCGCAGCGGACGCGGACCGGCGCGGGCGGCTTCGGCCCGGGCGGGCCGACGGCGGTTGCCGCCTGCGGGAACAGAGCGGCGGTGACCAGTGGGTGCAGATCCTCGGGCCGGATCCGCCCCGCGCGCAGCAGGCCGATGTCGGGCAGTCGCTGCCAGGCGTATCCGGGCAGCAGGGGAACGCCTTCCAGGCCACGTTCCCGGCCGGAGACGTGCGCCGGGGCGCCCTCGGCGTCCGCGGTGTCGAGTTCGATCTGCAGGTGACCGCGCCAGTCCACGGGGATGTTGAAACGCGTGCCGCGTCCGGCGCGCTCCAGCAGGCGGATCTCGGGGGCCATGCGCGTGAGGTCGGGAGCGACGTACTCGATGAGCTGGGCGACGTCGAGCTCGCGGTAGGAGCGCGGACCCCGCGGCGGGGGAGTGAGGTCGAGGTCGAGTCCCGCGGCGGCGTACGCGTCGGTGTGGGCGCCGCGGGCCTGGAGCACGGCGACCCACTCGGCGCGGGTGGCCGGGTCGGCGTTCCCCGGGTCCTCGACCGGCAGCTCCTCCGCCGTGAGCGGCGTGCCGTCGGCCCGCAGGAAAGGCAGCCGGCCGGAGTCGGCGGGTCCTGCGCTGTACCGCAGTTCGCCGGTGCGGCGGTCGTCCCAGAAGCGGCGGGCGGCGGTCCAGTCCTCGGTGACGTACGTCAGGCCGTGGAGCCGGTCGCGCGCGGGCACGGGACCGAAGTGCAGGGGAAGCCGCTGCGGTCCTCCCAGCATCGGGGAGGTGGTGACCGACAGGACCGGGCCGGAACTCCCGTACGAGGCGAGGACGATCCGCCGGTAGGGAGTGAGCGTGGTGTGACCGCCGAGGTTGCGCGGCAGGTGCCAGCGCAGCAGGTCCGGCACCAGATGGCGCAGGTCCTCGGCCACCCGGGCGGCCACCTCCGGGCCGTACCGGTCGGCGACCCGCTCCGGGTCGAGGCCGTCCGGGACGTCCACCGCGGCAGCGGCGCAGGCGGCCTTCCAGTCACCGGCCAGACGTGCTTCCGTTGCGCGTTCGATCATCCAGCGGGGGACTGCGTACCGGCGGACGCGGGCCCAGACGGAGGCGTCGGCGGACGAGAGGGCCCCGGGCGGCACCGGACGCGGGCTCATCGGTACACGCTGCCGATCGCACGCAGGTCGAGGTGGGTCGGCCGGGCGGGGCGCAGCCGCTCGGCGAAGGACCGCTTCACGCGGCGGGGCAGGCCGGGGCCGAGGCCCACGTACTCGAGGCGGTGCCCGTCGGGCAGAGCGGCGAGCAGGCTCTTCGCTCCCCGGCCGGTGATGCCGGTGTGGCGCAGTTCGAGACGGCGCAGCGGGCTGCCGGGCAGGGCGGCGGCGAGGGCGTGGGCGCCGTCGTCGCCGGTGGCGTTGCCGGTGGAGCCGAGGCTGCGTTCGGACATGGCGCGGCCGAGGTCGAGGGTCTCGATGCCGTCGAGGGCGTCGGCGAGGGCACGCGCGCCCTCGGGGCCGATGCCGTTGCCGCCGAGGCCGAGCCGTACGGGCCGGGCGGGGTCCGTCGCGGCGGCCAGGACGGCGGTGCCCTCGTCTCCGAGGTGGTTGGCCGTCAGGTAGAGCTCGCGGACGCCGGCGTCGCGGACGAGGGCGGCGAGCAGCGGCGCGTCGGCGGCCGTCAGGCCGTTGCCACCGAGGAAGAGCCGTTCGAGCGGGGCTTCGCGACTCAGGAGGGCGTCGAGAACGACCCGTACGCCCGCGGGGCCGATACCGGAGTTGACGAGGTCGAGGGTGCGCAGGGCCGTGTTACGGCGCAGCAGTCCGGCGAGCGTGCGGGCGCCGGTCTCCAGGACGGGGTTCCGCTTGAGCCACAGGGCGCGGACCGTGGTGTCGTCGGCGAGCGCCTCGGCGAGGGCGGTCACGCCCGCCGGGCCGATGCGGTTGCAGCCGAGGTAGAGGGTGTGGATGCCGTGGGAGGCGCCGTTGTTCCGCGCGGCGACCAGGGCGTCGGCGACCGACCGGACACCGTCGTCGCCCAGGGAGTTGGTGCCGAGGAGCAGATGGGCGGCGTGCGGGGAGGCGGTGGCGACGGGCAGCAGCCGGGCGGCGCCGTCGGGGCCGAGTCCCTGCTTGCACAGATCCACCCGACCGTCGGCGCGCAGGGTGCCGAGCGGGAATGCCTCGTCGTCGGCGACGGACCGCGCGTCCATGAGACGGGCCATCAGCGGACCGAGCTCCGCCGGGTCGGCGAGCGGCAGATCCGGGTGCTCGATCGCGGGGCAGCGTACGGGCGTTGTCGGCTGGTTCATCACCACTCCACCGGTCCTCCGCCGGGGCCCGGCGTCCGCGTCGACATCAAGTAGACGCAAGACCGGTCGGATTCGAACCGACGTCCTCCAGCTCGATGCGTGGGCGCGACGACCTCTGCGCTACGGCCTTGCTGCGCACGATCATAGCCACACCCGCACCCGATTTCGATCACCAGTTTGATGCACGTGCCTCGAGTGGCACGGCCGATCGCCGGCGCGCGGTGAAGGGCCCGTTCCTCGATGGACCGAGCCCTTCGCGTGGATCGGCTCAGGCGGTGATCCAGTCACTGGTGGCGATGACCGGCTGCACGCCGTCGCGGTGGATCGTGCCCTCGATCAGGCCGTACATCCGGTCCGCCGCGTAGTAGACCTCGTTGTCGTTCTTCAGACCGAAGGGTTCGAGGTCGACGAGGAAGTGGTGCTTGTTGGGCAGGTTCAGCCGCACCTCGTTGACCGACGGGCAGTGGTCCAGGACCCGCTCGGCCATGGCGTTGAGGGTCTGCTGGAGCGAGTAGCTGTACGTCTCCGCGAACGCCTCCAGCATGTGCCTCTTGGCCTGCTTGTACGAGTGGTCCCAGTCGAAGTCCTCGTCGTCGGCCGCGACCACCGAGTGCGCCCAACGGGCGGTGACCTTGGTCGCCAGGATGCGGTCGTACGCCTCCTTGAGGGTCGTGTACTTGTCCTTGATGAAGCCGTGGAACTCGGAGTTGGTGGAGTTCATGACGGTCAGCTCCTTCAGGCCGGAGATGACCTGGAGCCCGGTGGATCCGCCGTAGGTGATCTGCGCGGTGCGGACCTCCTGGCCTTTGCGGACGAAGGAGTGCTGGTCGCGGCGGGTGGGGACCGGGATGCGGTCCCAGGCGAACTCCTCGATCCGGATCTGCGCCTCGTGGATCACCGGCTGGGAGGTGACGAAGTGCTTGGCGAGCAGGATGCCGAACGCCTCGGGGGACTCGACGCCGTGCTCCTTGGCGAAGGCGTAGACCGTGTTCTTGGTGGTGTCGGTCGGCAGACAGTTGCCGTTGTCGCCGGTCAGGTGGACGTCGCGGAACTCGCCGCGCAGCGCGACCGAGACGTTAAGGTCGCGGATCTCGTGCCACGAACCCTCGTTGCCCTTGCGGGTGATCGCGACGATGCGGTTCTCGGCCTTGCCGTACTGGTTCTGGGCCAGGACGTGCTTGCTCATGGTGCTGCTCCTGCGGGTACGCGGATACATGGATCCCGTACGCCCGGCGTCCAGCGCCGCGTACGCAGCACTCCCCGCCGTCCGGCCTCGCGCCCCGGGCCGCCCCGGGACTGACGCGCATCCCGGTCCGTAGGTGTTGGCAGGGATTGGAGCACGACGCGGGGGTCTCCGGCAAGGGCGACGAGTTCGGTGCTCATCAGGCCGCGGGTGGCCCGCTGCGCGGATCGCGGTCGGAGACGAGCGAGACGATCGCGAGATGGACCTCGACGCAGGTGTCGCGGCGTCCGTACGGCCACTCTCACGTCACGACCCGACCGGGACGATCACGCTGTCCGCCGATGCCGTAAAGCCGTGGACAGCTCTCCGGAGCTGGGCGAGCATCTCCGCGATGAACAACGAACCTCTCTCCGTCCCCAAGTGCGTCCGCTTCGTCGAGCTCAACGCGAAGGCGCTGCGGGCGCTTGCCGACGGTGACCTCGCCGGCGGCAGCACCGAGGCCGGGGTCGCCCTCGACGAACACTTCGTCGGCGACCGGGCCCGCTGGATCTTCGGCTATCGCGCCGACCAACTCGCCAAGGACCCGTCTGTCGGACCCTGGATCGCACGGGCCGCGGTCTCCGAGCCGGACGGAACCGTCGTAGGCGACGCCGGGTTCCACGGACCGCCGGACGAGGCCGGCGTGGTCGAGGTCGGCTACACCGTCGTACCCGCGTACCGTCGCCAGGGCTATGCCCGCGCCATGTTGAGGGCGCTGCTCGTCAGGGCCGCCGCCGAACCCGATGTCAGGACCGTGCGGGCCACGATCAGGTCCGACAACGACGCCTCCCTGGCCACCATCAAGGGCTTCGGTTTCACGCGCGTCGGCGAGCGGGGGAACGAGCGCGACGGGCTCGAGCTCGTCTTCGAGGTCCCGGCAGACGCGATTCAGTCCTAGGTCGTTTCTTTCGGCTCACCTTGGCCGCGCAGCCTCACGATCATGGCCCGCGTCGAGGCGGGCAGCCCACACTGCGGCGGTCGGGGACGGGTCGCTGACGTCGACTCACGGCGCCGCCGGAGGGAGTTCGACGGGCGCCCGAGTTCGCCGCGCTGCCGCCGCTCATGGACTGCCCGGGCGGGAAGCCCGTCCGGGCAGCGCTCGTACTTGCGCGTAGAGCGTGACGAGCCAGGCGATGCTGGCGATCCACAGGAGGACCTTCCCCAGAGTGGTGAGCCAGGCGATGTCCGTGGCCGCCGATGTCGACAGAGAGGCGACCGCCGTCATGCCGAGGGGGAAGACGGTGGCCCAGCGCCGGACGTCGTAGCGCAGGCGTGGGCGCAGCAGTTCGGAGCAGAGGAGGACGACGTACCAGCTGAGGTCTACGGCGAGCAGCACGAGCGTGGTCGTACGCAGCGCGGTGTGGGCCGAGCCGGACCACACGGCTGTGGCGAGGAGCTTGGAACCGGTGAGGGCGGAGATGGCCATGGCTCCGCCGGCCACCCACTGGTCGCCGGCGCCCTCGGTGATCTGCCGGAAGTCGAAGCGGGTCAGGGCGTCCAGGTAGAGCAGTAGTCCGAGGCCGAAGAGGACCAGGGCTGCCCGGGCGAGCCAGTCTCCCGCCGACGGTGCGAGCGTCGCGGCCAGAAGGGCCAGTCCCTGGGTGGCGACGCAGATCAGGAAGACGGCTCCCGGCATGCGGCGCCGCAGATGTCTCAGGACCGCGGTCAACAGCACCACCCAGAGCACGGTGGCCACCGCCAGCAGCACCTCCGCCACGACGGTCCAGCCGAGGAAGGCGATGCGGACGCCGAGTACGGTGGTGGCGGCGACGGCCGTGAGGGCGGGCGGGGTGTCGGCATCGGCCGCCCAGTGGCGTCGGCTGCGCAGCAGACGGGCGGCGAAGTCGCACGCCAGCAGCACCCACACCAGGGCCGCCAGGCACAGCAGGACGCGCGAGAGCGTCTCACGCCCGGTCAGGTGGAAGCCGACCGAGATGATGCCGGTGGCCATCACCACGGCGCCCGCGGCGGGCGACAGCTCCTTCCACGGGCGGGCGGTCGGCGTCGGCGCGTCCACAGAGCGGGCGGTCGGCTCGTTCATGATCCCCATCGCAACGGCTCTCGGCCCGATCCGCCACTCGGACGCCCGCGTCGGACCTATGGCCCGTGCATGGGGCGGGCGCCGGCGAGAGATGGCTGGCACGAGTCGGCTCACGGCCTGTGCCGAGGACGCCGTCGAAGCGCCGGGGCGGTCCACCGTTCTATCTCCAACCTGTGTTGTTCCTAGAATGGCCAGGTGGAGGACATCGACGCGATTGCCATGCTGCAGGATCCGGTGCGGCGCCGCCTGTACGAGTACGTGGTGGCGCAGGGCCGCGAGGTCGGGCGCAACGAGGCCGCCGAGGGGACGGGGGTGGCGCGCACGCTCGCCGCGCACCATCTGGACAAGCTGGCCGAGGCCGGGCTGCTGGAGAGCGGGAGCCGCCGCCTGACGGGCCGCTCGGGGCCGGGGGCGGGACGGCCCGCCAAGGTGTACACGCGGGCGCGGGCCGAGCGGTCGGTGTCGCTGCCCGCCCGCGACTACCGCACCGCCGCCGAGCTGCTCGCCGAGGCCGCCGAGGAAGCCGGGCTGGACGCCGGGCTCTGCGCGGCCGCGCGCCGCCGGGGGGAGGCCCTGCGCGGCTCGGCGGCGCCCTGTGGCGGCCTCGAAGAGGCCATGGAGATCCTGGCCGCCCGCGGCTACGAACCGCATATGGAAGGCGTCGAGGGCGTCGAGGGCGCCGAGGGCGTCCAGGGCGCCGAAGGTTCCGAGGGGGCGACCGAGGCAGCCGCACGCGTTGTTGTTCGTATGCGCAACTGCCCCTTCCACGCTGTCGCCGACCGCTTCCCGCCGCTCGTCTGCGGCATGAATCTCGCGCTGCTGGAAGGGCTGCTCGGCGCGGACGGTCCCGTCCGCGCTCGCATGGACCCCCGGCCGGGGGAGTGCTGCGTGGTGGTCGAGAGCTCTAAAAACAATGGAGATTGACATAGAAAAGAGAGCCGTGCTGGGATGAGGCCATGACCGCATCCACGCATGCCGCCCACCTCGCCCAGCTCAACGTCGCCACGCTCCGCCACCCGTTCGACGACCCGCGCGTGGCCCCCTTCGTCGAGATGCTCGATCCGGTCAACGCCGCCGCCGACGGCGCGCCCGGCTTCGTGTGGCGGCTGGTGGAGGAGGGGGCGGCCGACGCCACCGGCCTTCGCCCGGCGGGCGAGGACGTCATCGTCAACCTGTCGGTGTGGGAGACCCAGGAGGCTCTGTGGGACTTCGCCTACCGCAGCGGGCACCTGGAGGTGATGCGGCGGCGCCGCGAATGGTTCGAACGGCACGTCGAGGCGCACCTGGTGCTCTGGTGGGTCCCCGCCGGGCACCTCCCGACCGTCGGCGAGGCCCTGGAGCGGTTGGCGGACCTGCGGGCACACGGGCCGTCCCCGCGCGCGTTCACCTTCGCCTCCTCCTACACCGCCGACGAGGCAGCCCAGCACCCTCAGGTCGTGCCGGCGACGCAGTCCGAGCAGGCTGCCCCGACCGCGCCGTTGACGCCGACCGGGGACTCGGCGGCGGTCTGACCGTGTCCCGCCGGCCCGGCCTCGGGCGCCGGTCTCGGTCCCGGCCCCGGCCTCGGCCTCGGCAACCGGCCCTGGGCCCGGCGCCTCGGGCCCCGGCCCCGGTCGTCGTGGTTGCCCCGGTCGCGGTGGCGGCCTCGGCGGCCCGCGACCCTGGTCAGGACGGGAGTGCGCCGAGCTGGCGCAGCTGCGCGAGTACGTCGACGATGCCCCGAATCTCGGCGATCCGCCCTTCGGCGAAGCGGAAGATGAAGATCTCGTTGTAGGTGACGGTCTTTCCGGTCGGCGGCAGGCCCTGGTACTCGCCCCGGTGGGTCCCGGTGACCGTGTTCCTGGAGACGACCTTGTCGCCTTCCGTGATCGTCTCCTCGATGGCGACGTGGATGTCGGGGAACGCGTGCAGGAGCACATCCCACACCCGCTTGAGGGCCTCTGCCCCTGTCGCGCCCATCGGTACCGGCGCGTGGAAGAGCACGTCCGGTGCCACGAACTCGTCGATGGCCTTCGAGATGATGTCCGGGTCGCCGCTGTTCACGGCCGCGTGGAAGCGACTGAGTTTCGCTGCGTTGCTTGTTGTCCCAGCTGCCGACATGCGATCTCTCCTCTGTCCGGTGCCCTACGCCGTGTCCTGGACGGCGTCTCGGCAGTAAGACACCGCAGCCGCCGGGAATGTGACGTGGGGTCCGAGCGGGGCTGCGGCTGCGGAGCGCCGATCTCACGACCGTCACCGCCGTGAGCGTCCTCGCGGTCGCCCCGTGGGCCGCGGCTCCGGAGTGCGCCTCGGCGGCTGATGACCCCACTACTCCTGGGAGCCGTCCGAGGCCTGCGTGCACCCCTAGGCGCCGTCGGCGCCTGCGTGCGCGTCGGGTCCCGCGGTCAGCCAGGAGCCGATTCCCGGGAGCGCGTCCGGCCCGCTGTCGCCCTCCACCGACGTGACGAGATCGGCGATGGTGATCCCGGCGAGCGAGGCCCTCCACGCGGCTTCCGCGGCCCCCATCGCCCGGGCGATGGGACACGGCTTCGTGCACTTCTCCGGTGGGGTCGCGAGGGGACCGCGTTGGCGGATCTCGGTACAGACGAACGCCGGATCGGGCCCGTCGACGGCCTGCACCACGTCGAGCAGGGTGATCTCGGCGGCCTGCCTGGTCAGCACGTATCCGCCGGTCTTCCCCTGTACGGATCGCACCAGCCCCGCCCGCGACAGCGCCTGCATCTGCTTGGCCAGGTAACTCGGCGACACGTCGTGCAGCTCCGCCAGTCGGGCCGCAGGCACCGGTCGGCTCGCCGCAGTCAGGACGACACAGCAGTGCAGTGCCCATTCCACGCCACCGGACAGTTTCATGCCGCCTCCCCTTTTGACTCGGACATAGAGTATCCGAGTATTATCTCGGACATCGGGTATCCGAGTTTGCGTCCCGGGGCCGTGACCGGCCCATGAAGGAAGGCACACCATGAAGATCACCGTCATCGGCGGCACCGGCCTCATCGGCTCCCAGCTCGTCGCCACGCTCCAGAAGGCCGGCCACGACGTGGTCCCGGCATCCCTGTCCTCGGGGGTCGACCTGCTCACCGGCGCCGGCCTGGACGAGGCTCTCGCCGGCGCCCACACGGTCGTCAACGTGACCAACTCCCCGACCTTCGACGACCAGTCCCTCGCCTTCTTCCGCACCACCGTGAGCAGCCTGCTCCGTGCGGGCGAGCGGGCCGGAGTGCGCCACCAGGTCGCCCTCTCGATCGTCGGCGTGGACCAGGTCCCCGAGCTGGACTACTACCGCGCGAAGGTGCTCCAGGAGGACCTGCTGCGCGAAGGCCCCACCCCGTACTCGATCGTCCGCGCCACCCAGTTCTTCGAGTTCATGGACGCGGTGATGTCCTGGACCGCGGTCGACGGAGTCGTCCGCCTGCCCGCCACACCCCTGCAGCCGATCGCGTCGGCAGATGTGGCCGACGCCCTCGCCGACGTCGCCACCGCGGCGCCTCTCAACGGGACGCTCGACGTCGCCGGACCCGACGTCCTCGCGCTGGACGAGATCGGCCGGATCACCCTCGCCGCCCACGGCGACAACCGCCGCGTCGTCACCGACGACCAGGCGGGCATGTTCGCCGCCGTCCGCGGCGACGTCCTCACCACCGGCCCCGACGCCCGTCGGGCCGCCACCCACTACCGGGACTGGCTGAGCGCCACCCTCGCCGGCTGACCGGCGCGTCTGCCCGCCGCCGTCAGACGCGGGTGTGGAGGGAGGCGGCCCACAGGGAGGGTGTGTGCCGGGGCACCGCCCACGCACGTTCCGGCCGACGTCGTGCAGCGCGCGCCGCGAGATCGGTGTCGAGGTGGCCGCCGTCGGTGGTGAGCCCGCCGTAGAAGGAGGCGGCGACGGTCAGGCTGAGGGCGGTGCGACGTCCACCGGCATGACGGTGTACGTCCTCGGCTGCTCCGGCTTGCACGGCGGCGGCGACGGTCTCATAGTCCGAGGTATGGACGCGCGCGAGGCGGCGCTCCGACAGGCGTACGACCATGCTGTCCACTGGCTGGCCAGTCTGTCCGACCGCCGGGTTCCCGCCCGCGCTTCGGTCGACGAGATCGTGCGCGCGCTCGGTGCCGACCTGCCCGACGACCCCAGCACGCCCGCCGACGTCGTCGACCTGCTGGCCACGGCCTGTGAGCCGGGGCTCACGGCCTTTCCCAGCGGTCGCTTCTACGGGTTCGTCGTCGGCGGCACCGAACCGGCCGCGCTCGCTGCCGACTGGCTCGTCAGTGCCTGGGACCAGAACTGCGTGATGCGCGTCGTCTCGCCCGCGTACACGGCGGCGGAGGACATCGCCGGCGCGTGGTTGCTCGATCTGCTCGACCTGCCGAGCGACAGCTCCGTCGGATTCACCACGGGTGCGACGATGGCGAACTTCACGTGCCTCGCCGCCGGCCGCGACGCGGTGCTGCGGCGCACGGGCTGGAACGTCGCCCGCGACGGTCTCACCGGTGGGCCGGCCGTGCATGTCATCGCCGGCGAGGCCCGACACATGGCGATCGACCTGGCGCTGCGCTATCTCGGGCTCGGCAGCCCCGACCTCGTGAAGGCCGACGATCAGGGACGCATCGAGCCCGAGTCCCTGCGGCGCGCACTGGCGGGCGGCGGGCAGCGGCCCACGCTCGTGATCCTCCAGGCCGGCGACGTCCATTCCGGCGCCTTCGATCCCTTCGTCGAGACCATTCGTGCCGCGCGCGAGGCAGGAGCGTGGGTCCATGTCGACGGCGCCTTCGGACTGTGGGCAGCCGCCTCACCGCGATACGCCCACCTGACAGCGGGCTGCGCGGACGCCGACTCCTGGGCGACGGACGCCCACAAGACCCTGAACGTCCCCTACGACTGCGGGCTCGCGATCGTGCGCGATCCGTCTGCGGTCCGGGCGGCGATGGGCGAACGCGGCGACTACCTCATCCAGCACGAACACGGCGACCCGATCGACAAGGTTCCCGAGCTCTCACGGCGCGGCCGTGCCTTCACCGTGTGGGCCGCACTCAGATCCCTCGGCCGATCAGGTGTGGCCGACCTCGTCGAGCGGCTGTGCCGCCATGCCGCCACGTTCGCAACAGGCATCTCCGGGATCGACGGCGCGACAGTTCTCAACAACGTCGCGTTCACCCAGGTCTGCGCCGAGTTCGGCAGCGACGAACGCACCGACCACGTACTCGCCCGGCTGCTCGACGAGGGCACGGCGTGGATCAGCGGCTCCACCTGGCACGGCCGACGCGTCATGCGTATCTCGGTGAGCAACTGGTCGACCACCGACGACGACGTGAGGCGCACGCTCGACGCGATCCGGCGCGCAGCCGGCAGCGCGACGGCGTAACACGGCGTCACACGGATGAGCTGTGTCCATGTGGATCACCGCGTGCGAGACTGAGCGGGGGGTTGGTGGGGGTTGGTCCCGGGGGAGGGCTGATGATGAGGGGCTCGACAACTGCCGCAGCGCGGGTGGGCATTGCTTCCGCACTGAGCGGAGTGATCACTCTGCTGGCGACGGGCTGCTCGCCAGAACTCCGTCCATTGGCAGCGGTGTACGTGGACGAGAAGGGCACCGCACACGCGTTGCTGCGTGCGTGTGACGACGACGGTCTGGTACGGGGCCCCGAGCTGCGCGGCACCGTACTCCCCGACACGGAAGGGGCCACCTCGGACGAGTCGGGAGGCGCTGCCCCTGAAGCGTCCCAGCCGGAGGAACCCTGGATCGGCTGGGACACCCGCGGGCCGCACAAGGCAGCGGACTTTCCGCTGTTCGCCCCACCCTCGGCATGGGGAGCCGAGACCCGCGGCCCACAGGCCCTCCAGCCGGGATACACCTACGAGCTGGCGTTCGCCGATCCTGACGACGCCTACGTCTACAGCGCCTCGGTGACATTCGATGCCGGGCAACTCGCACGAGTGCCGTCCGGAGAGGTGTTGACCCTCCGGGGCACCATGAGCAAAGAGGCATTCGAAAAGCTCGCACGCAAGGCTTGTTGACCAGGCGGTCTCGCCGTCTCGGTCAGGCCGCTCCGTATGAGAGGCGTCGACCGGCCCGCTTCTTCGGCATGACGCCGAGGCCGTGCGGACGGCCCTGCGTCCGGGGTTACGCCTCTTCGTCGAGGTCGTCGCTCAGGTCGTCCTGGACCCGCAGCCCGGCCACCCACAGCGGCATCATCCAGTGCACGGCGAGAACTCCGAACAGGACCGGGGCGACGGCCGCCCGGAGCGGTGCGTCGGCGAGCATGCCGTACACGCCGGTGCCGAACGCGGCGGCCAGCAGCAGCCACAGGGTGACGCGGTGGGCCAGGGCGCGCACCCGGTCACGCTCGACCAGCTGACGTTCGTCGAGCATCCGGCCGCGCAATTCGAGCAGTCCACGTGTCGAGCCGTTGAGGACACCGGTGAGCAGGACCCAGGGGACCAGGACCACGGCGACCACGACGGCCGGCCAGAACCATGGCCCGAAGACCGTGCCTATCCAGGCGCCCACACCGACCGCGGTGAGGGCGACATGGGCCCCGACCACCAGTCGGCGCCGGGGCGCGGTGGCGTAGAGCCCCGCCGCCCGGCGGTCGTTCATCAGCGCGTACATGTGCCGGTCGTAGCGCGTCGCGGTCATCACTGCTTCCTCCCGTAGACCTCGTCGGTGAGCGGCTGGAACGGCTCCAGGGAGAACAACGCCTCCACCGGCAGACCGAAGAACCGGGCCACTTTCAGGGCCAGGTCGAGGCTGGGGTTGTACTGGCCGCGCTCGATGTAGCCGATGGTCTGGTAGTGGACGCCCACTGCCTCGGCCAGTGCCTGTCGCGACACCTTCCGCTCAGCCCTGACAACGGCCAGCCTGTTGTGTACCTGCTCGCTCATGTATAAGAAGTACTACATTCATACGCAGGAGTGCAACGCGAAACGGCCAAGGTGACGCCCGGAAATGCAGCGGGTCGGGGCCCGAACACGGACCCCGACCCGGAGAATCGTCCTCGCCGTCAGCGTGCGCCGAAGACCTGCGTCCAGTACGGGCCGCCCTGGTTGTGGATGCCGACCCCGATCTCCTTGAAGGAGCAGTTGAGGATGTTCGCGCGGTGGCCCGGGCTGTTCATCCAGGACTCCATCACCTGCTCCGCGCTGCTCTGCCCCATGGCGATGTTCTCGCCGTACGTCGACCAGGGGTACCCGGTGGCCGTGACGCGCTCGCCCGGGCCGGCGCCGTCGGGGTTGGTGTGGTCGAAGAAGTCCCGGGCGGCCATGTCGTCGGAGTGAGCCTGCGCGGCCCTGGTCAGCTGCGAGTTCGCCGTCAGCGGGCCACATCCCGCCTTGGCCCGCTCGGCGTTGACCAGGCTGATCACCTGGTCCGCGGTGGAGTCCGAGCCGGATCCACCCTGCGCGCCCGCGCCCGAGCCCGAGTCCGGGTTGGAGCTGCTGGTGGTCTTCGGCTTCGGCTTGGGCGCGGGCGATGAGGTACGAGGGGCGGCCGTCTTCGACGGAGTGGCCTTCGCGGTGGGGCTCGGGCGGGTGGACGGGGTCGCGCCGGCACTGGCCGATGTCGACGCCGAAGGCGAGGGGGTCTCCAGGAGGGTCGTCGGCGTCTGCCCGAGGGGCAGGTCCGGGCCGGGAGCCGCGGCGCGGTTCGCGTCCAGGGCGTCCCCTTCCCCGTCGGGCCCGGTGCTCAGGTAGAAGGACCCACCGGTGACCGCCACGACCGCCATGCCGGCGGCGACGACGGCCCTGCGGCGACCGCGCCGCCGTTCCTGCTCCCGGCGCCGTCGGGCACCTCGTGAGCTGCGGGCGCCCGCCTCGAGGGGGCTGACGGTGCTCTGGGTCTCGTACGGCGTGCGGGGCTCGTACGGTCCGCCCTGCTCGTGCGCGGCCATCGGCCCGTCGGCGGCCGACTCGAAGCCGCCCATCGGCCCGGCCTGCTCACCCTGCCTGCTCGTCCCGTACGGTCCCGACGGGGCGTAGGCCGCGCCGTCACCGTAGGGCTCGCCGGTCCCGTACGGAGCCGGGCTCTCGTACGGCGCCGGCGACGGCATGCCGTAGGGCGCCGCGCTCTCGTGCGGCGTGAGTGTCGCGTACGGCATCGACCCGTCGTACGGCGTCGGCATGCCGTACGCACTCGTGGTCTCGTACGCACCTGTCGTGTCGTATGCACCTGTGGTCTCGTACGTACCCGCCGTCTCGTACGTACGGGTCGTCTCGTACGGCCCCGGGGTCCCGTACGTGCCGGCCGTCTCGTAGCTCCCCGTCGTCCCGTACGGCGTCGAGGCCCCATAGACGGTGTCGGAGCCGTACTGCTGCGCCGGGAACGCCGCGGTCGTTGCCGCGGTGAGACCGAAGCCGACGCCCTCCCGGGCGGCGTTGAGCATGAGCACCGACGGGGGCACCAGGAGCAGTCCGGCGAGCAGCCCCTCCGCGGGGACGAGGTTGCTCCACAGGCCGGCGCAGTGCGCGCAACCGCGGGCGTGCCGGGCTATTCGCTTGCGCCACAGAGCGGAGGGGCGGCCGTCCCACGTGCCCAGCTCGGACCGGAGGGCGGGGCACAACGGGCTCTCCGCCAGGGCCCGTACGACGACGCGGGCGGTGTCGAGCTGCGCCTTCATTCGCTGCACCCGGACCGCGGTGTGCTGCGTGGACAGTTCGAGGGCCGCCGCCACCTCGTAGCGGGTCAGCTCGCCGGCGCACTCCAGCCACCACAGCGACAGCAGCGCGCTGTCGTCGGGCTCCAGCCAGCGGGTCGCCTCGGCGGTCTCGCGCCGCTGCCCGGACAGATGCAGCTTGACCACGGCCAGGTCCACGAAATCCGCGCCGGGGTGAGCCAGGTCACGGGCGTCGTCGAGGGCGTCCGTGAGGAGACCGGTCTGCTGCTTGTGCCAGTGGCTGCGGATTCCGTTCATCGCGATGGCCACGAGCCAGGACCGGAAACTGTCCGGAGCGCGCAGGCTCCCGAGCCCGCCGAGCGCCCGCAGCATCGTCTCCTGCACCACGTCGTCGACGTCGTGGTGGCCGTTCATGGCCCGGCCGACGATGTTGTACACAAGGGGCAGATAGGCGGCGATGAGCTGGTCCTGCGCCCACAGGTCCCCGCTCTGCGCAGCCCTCACCAGCTCCGTACCGTGCTGTGTACTCATGCCCTGATTCACTCTGCCTGTCCCGCCTGTTGTCGATGCCCGGCAGCTGGGAGACCGCAGGGCATCCCCCGGATAACAGGAAACGCCGAAAATTCCGCGACACATCTTCGGTGCGGGCTCGAAGCCTGCCGACCGAGCGGCCGAGACGATACCCGTTCGAAGCCCAGGAGCCTACGTCTCGGGAGAACGGTCCATATTGGTCCCGAATCATCTTGAA
The DNA here is from genome assembly GCF_040645695.1 of Streptomyces sp. NPDC046712. Classification (NCBI taxonomy): domain Bacteria; kingdom Bacillati; phylum Actinomycetota; class Actinomycetes; order Kitasatosporales; family Streptomycetaceae; genus Streptomyces; species Streptomyces sp. NPDC046712. The sequence goes on from NZ_JBEYYW010000007.1 coordinate 97,202, forward strand.
GGCCCGATATGGGAAGGGGTAATCGAGTCGAACTCGGCTGAAAGGGGTCGGTCTTTGTGGCGTTACTCGGTGCCCGACCGGGCGGTGACCCTGCTTCGGGGAAGCCCTTGTCACGCTTCCAAGATGTCGTGATTGGAGGCGAACGTGTGGTTCTCGGCCGGGAGGTTGTTCAGGATGTCGGAGTGGACCTCGCCGGTGATGACGGACAGGATGAAGCGGGTGCTCTGCACCGCGTGGTGTTCCCATTCCGGTCCGCGGCCGGCGTTCGCCAGGACGGTCCATTCCTCGGGCCGCCCGTCCTTGCCGGTGAGCCAGTAGAGGTAGGCGCCGGTGCCTTCGACGTAGGCGAAGGGGAGCAGGCCGGCTCCCTCGGCATCGAGCTGCACGGGGCGGGGCTCAGGGCCGATCTCCCACAGGCGGGTCAGCACCTCGGCGCGTTCCTCCTTCATCGCCAGGAGGTCGTAGTCGCGGTCCGCGCAGTCGGGCTCGAGTACCCAGATCGTCTCGTCGAAGACACCGCCCCCGTAGGTGTCGACGAGATCCTTGAAGTCCTCGGGCAGGGCGGTGCCCAGGCGCGCCTCGACGTCGGGCCAGGCCCGCGGGCGGCGCTCCGCCGGCGGCGTGACGATCCGGGTGAGCTGTTCCACGTCGGGATGCATCAGGGTGACTCCTGGAGTTGTCGAGGACCACCGGACCCAGGATGTCTGGCCCGGCGATAGCCCGCTACGTCTCCGGACGCCCTGCCCATGGCGTGCAGCAACCGTGGGGATGGTTCACTTGCTGGATAGCTTGAGGCCGCCGGGGAGGGTGCGTGGAAGAGCCAGGATTCCGTGTCCTGCTGACGGAGGCATTAGACCGGAAGACGGAGGCGGTCCGTGCGATCCGGACGGTCACCGGACTCAGCCTCTGGAACAGCAAGCTTCTGCTGGACAGTGCGCCCGTAGCGGTCACGGAACCCGGCTGGCTCGAAGCAGCCCAAGACGCGGCCGGGGTCCTTGAGGCCGCGGGTGCCCACGCGACGGTGCTGTGCGACTGGTGCGACCGCACCATCACCCGAGTGGTCAGCCCGCTCGACCCGGCCCCGTGTAGAGGGCCATGGCCTCCCGAGACCTGCCGAGCGAGTTGCCCACCGGTGACGGACTGGGTACGACCACTGCTGACGAACTCTCAGCCAGGTCTGAGAGACACGCTCTAATTGTGAGCGACGCGTTCGCCTGTCGCTCAACGATGTTGACTGCGTGCGGAGTCGGGTCCCTCGGCGCTCAGGCGAGACGTACGAACCGGACGGACTCGATCGATGGCACGTGATCTCCTCCGCGGCGGTACCGAGCCGCCCCGTCAGACCACCAGCCCTCTCCCGTCGCGCAGCCGCTCGGCGAACGCCCGCGCGGCTGCCAGGTCGCCGACGTTCGGCCGCTGCTTGTTGAGACCGCCGACGAGCTTGAAGGGCGTCCAGGTGTCGAACGCCCGGCACGAGAAGCTCCCGGCCACCTCGAAGCCCTTGCCTTCGAGGACCCGGATCAGGGGGCGGGTGAAAGGCGCCGGCGGAATCTCGGGGAGCCCGCTCGTGGCGAACACGAACGCTTGGCCCGGCCTGGCGGGCAGTGCCTTGACGAAGTCGGTCAAGCGGGGGTGCAACCTGCCGTAGAAGACCCCTGAGCCGAAGCCCACGAGGTCGGCGTCGGACAGCTCATCGAGGTCGGCCTCCTCGGGGGCGACGACCTTCGCACCCAGTACCTGGGCCATGGTGTCGGCGACACGACGCGTATTGCCGTGTGACACGGAGGCGCACACGATGACGGGCTTCATCCTGACGATCCCTTCTTTCGATTCCGTAAGAAGGACAGCGCAGCGGGCGCCGGATGTGACATCACGCCTCTGTTGCGTCGGCCAGGGCGGCGGGCCGCCCGGCTCCCCGGGCCGGCTACCCCGATCCGAAGCGGCCTGCAACCGCGCTTCCATAAGATTCCTTATGGAAGCGAGGATGTGGATGGAAGATCCGTGATGGAACCTGAGGTTGTCCCGAGAGCCGCCCCACACGATGCGGCGCACCTCTAACTATTGATAAGGCCAGGCAACCTCATGTCGAAGATTCTGATGGTCATCTCTGCCGCCACCAGCCTGAAGCTGGCCGACGGGTCCACACACCCCACCGGCTACTGGGCCGAGGAGGTCGCGGCCTCGCACAAGATTCTCAAGGCCGCCGGTGCGGACGTGGACATCGCCACCCCGGCCGGCGCCCGCCCCACCGTCGACGCGCTCAGTCTCAGCGACCAGGGCGGCGTCTCCGAGGGTGACGCCGAGAAGTTCCGGTCCTACCTCGACGGCATCGCGGATGAGCTCGCGACACCGCTCGCCCTCTCCGAGGCGACCATGGACGACTACGACGCGATCTACATTCCCGGAGGTCACGCCCCCATGGCCGACCTGGCGCAGGACGCCGACCTCGGCCGCCTGCTCAACGAGGCCGACGCGCAGGGCAAGACCGTGGCCGCCTTGTGCCACGGTGTCGTGGGCCTGCTGAGCGCGACCAAGGACGACGGCGGCTTCACGTTCGCCGGCCGGGCCCTGACGTCGTTCACGGACGAGGAGGAGAACCAGGGCGGGCTGGGCGAGAACTCGCCGTTCCTGGTCGAGACCCGGCTGCGGGACCAGGGCGCGGTGCTCCAGACCGGTCCGGCCTGGAGCAACACCGTCGTCGTGGACGGCAACCTGATCACAGGCCAGAACCCGCAGTCGAGCACGGGTGCGGCCGAGGCCGTCCTGAAGGCGCTTGCTGCCTGAACGGAGCACCACGCTCGGTTCGATCGAGCACCTCGCGCGATCGAAGCGAGCATCTCGCGTTGTTGATCGGCCGGGAGTGAGTGGCAACAAAGGCCGCTCACTCCCGGCCGTCGGACCGTCCGTACCGCACCGGATCTGCCAGCACAGCGAGAGGAGCGGCTCACACACGTCCACGGCATCGCTCCTGAAGTCACCCCGGCCCCCCACCCCGGCTCCACGCCACGAACCTGCTTCAGCCCTCCCGGCGGAACGTCCTCCCTACACTGAACTGCCACGCCGCACGGACCGAGCGACCGGCGCCCCCGGGAAACCGATGGAAGAAGGACGCGTGCCGAGCCTGGACCTGCTGGCCACATTCCTGGAGATCTACCGTGCGGGCTCCATCTCCGCCGCCGCCCAGCGGCTGGGCGTGACCCAGCCCGCCGTCACCGGACAACTCGCCCGGCTCGAGGAGCAGATCGGCGAGCAGCTGTTCGTCCGTTCCCGCCAGGGCGTCACCCCCACACCCCGCGCCGCCGCCCTCGCGGCCGGGGTGAGCCTGCACGTGGACGGACTCCGCGACGTCCTCAGCTCGACGGAGACCGAGCCGGCGCTGCGCGGAACGGTACGGATCGGCGGCGCGGCCGAGGCCATGACCGTACGAGTGCTCCCCGCGCTCGCGCCGCTGACGGCCCGCGGTCTGCACCTGCACGCGACGCTCGGTCTTGCCCAGGACCTTCTCGCCGAGCTCACCGCGGGCCGGCTCGACCTGGTCGTCTCCGCCGTGCGGCCCACACACCCGGCGACGCTCGCAGTGCCGCTCGTGGACGAGGAGTTCCTCCTCGTCGGTGCGCCGGCCGCCGCCCACACAGTGGACGCCGACAGGCTCCGCACCGCCCCGGCGGACGCGCTCGCCGCTCTGCCGCTCGTCGCCTACGCGGAGGACCTGCCGATCGTACGTCGCTACTGGCGCAGCGAGTTCGGGCAACGCCCCACCAACCCCGTCGCCCTCCTCGTCCCCGACCTCCGCGCCGTCCTGTCCGCCGTCGAGGCCGGAGCCGGTATCTCCGTACTGCCGCGCTACCTCGCCGAACCGGCCCTGGCCGCAGGCAGCGTCGTCCAGCTCCACCACCCCGAGGTTCCGCCGCTCAACACTCTCTACCTCGCCACACGCCGGGGCGCGCCGGCGAACCCGGCCACTGCCGTCGTACGCGACCGGCTCATCGAGGCGGCAGCGCACTGGGGCGGACTCTGACCCCAGGACGTCCGACGCGCAACCCCACCGGACCCGTCCGGGACTGTCCCCTCACCATGGGCGGGCCCCTCGGGTCGGGGCGCCGGGTGTTGTCAGTGGCGCGCTGTAGCTTCGGATGCGTTCGAGAGATTGTGCGAGACGGGGGAATTCATGGGTGTCGAGCGTGCCTTGAGGGTCGTTCTGGTCGACGTCAACGACAAGGTGGTGGCGGCCTGGCGGTCCGCGTTCGCGGACACGCCCGGGGTCGAGATCCGGCGGGGCTCCATTCTCGATGTGGATGTCGACGCGTGGGTGTCGCCCACCAATGCGCGGGGCCGGATGGACGGTGGGGTCGACGCCGTCGTCAAGCGGTATCTCGGTGCCGGTATTCAGGTGCGGGTGCAGCGGGCGATCCGTGATCGATTCGGCGGGAGTCTGCCGGTGGGCAGCGCGGTCTGCGTCCCGTCCGGGGGAGCCGTACCGCGGTATCTGATCTCGACGCCGACCATGCGGCAGTCCTCGCAGAACATCAGCGAGACGATGAACGTGGCGCTGGCCTGCGCGGCAGCGTTCCAGGCGGTGCATCTGCAGAACCGGGAGGCGCCCGGCAGCATCCGGTCGGTGGCGCTGGTGGGGATGGGTGCGCAGACAGGGCGGGTGCCCGCGCGGATATGCGCCAATCTGATGTGGACGGGCTACACCCTGTTCCACGATCACGGATTCGCGGACTACGACGAGTTGCGGGCCGCTGTGCTGGGGCAGCTCGAGGACATCGAGAGCGCGGGAGCCGCCCGGCGGGTGCGGATCAACGTACCGAAGCAGCCTTCCTCTTGTTCGGACACGCACACTCAGCAGGCAGGCGCCGCACAGGGCGGGGACGCCGGCGGCGACCTCGTCGAAACCGTTCAGCATGCCGGCGGGCCCGAGGGGGCGCCCGGTTCGATACCGGGGAGTTCTGCCCTCGTGAGTGACGTCAACATTCCGGCCGCGGGCGAGACGGGTTCCTCGGCAGGGGACCCGCTGGGGCTGACCGAGCTGTTCACCGGTGGGGGTGAGCCGTGGCTGCCTTTGTTGGGTCCGGTGATCGAGGCGCAGCCGGGGGCTGCCGATTTCATCGGTCCGAAGCGCAGTCCGGAGGTTGTTCCGGTGCGTGAGTTGACGTTCCAGGCGCTGAAGCCGCATCCGCCGCAGAAGTGGAAGGTGGTCGCCTTCGGACAGAACCCGTATCCGCGGGCGGAGAGCGCGACCGGCATCGCGATGTTCGACAACACCTTCAACGACTGGAAGGACAGTCAGTTCGGTCGGGTGGTCAGCATTCGCTGCATCATCAAGGCGGCCGCGATGTGGAAGTACGGCATCGCCAAGAAGACCCCGATCGGCGACGTCCGGGCCTTGCTGAAGAAGGAGGACACGGTTCAGCCGCCGGAATGGTTCCAGGCGATGCTCACCCAGGGTGTCCTGCTGCTGAACGCGTCCCTCACGGCGAGTGCGGACGGGGCGCTGCCGACCGATCGGCACACGTCTTTCTGGCGGCCCGTGGCCGAGCAGATCGTCGAGGAGATCCTCCGGGCGAAGCAGGACGCGGCGGAGGAGGACCGGGGTGTGGTGTTCGCCTGGTGGGGCGCCCATGCCCGGAGCCTCAAGAGGGTCGTCCAACGGCTGGAGAAGAAGTACCCCGGGGTCGAGGTCCGGCACCTGGACCACGCGAATCCGGCGGCGCAGGGGGACATCTTCTGCGAGGGAGACCACTTCGCCCAGGTGAACGATGCCCTGGCGGCGGTCGGGGCCGAGCCGGTCGACTGGCTGCCGCGGAAGGGCTGGGACCGGGAGGCGGCGGGTCCCGGCGGCTCGGAGGGTGGTGCTGTCGCGGAGCGGATGGGGGCGTTCATCGCGTCGACGATGGAGCTGCACCAGCTGTATCTGGAGCGGCTCACGAGCGTCAAGGACGAAGGGCTCGTCCTGCCGCCGATCACCGGGGTGTTCGACACGCCGCTGGTGGATTTCCGGAAGGCCGTCGAGCCGGTGTCGGGAGTGCTCGCGAATCTGCAGCGGCACATCGAGCGGTCGATCCGGTTCGGGGAGACCAAGGTCGCGACGGCGCAGGCGGAGGGCGGGCTGTCCGGCGAGGGGGCGAGCGGGGACGGATTGTCCGCGGACGCGATCTCTGCTCTGTACCTGTACACGTGCGAGTCGGCGTTCTACCGCGAGATCAACGCCGTGCTGCGTTCCCCGGACCGGGAGCGGCTGGTGCCGTACCTGCCCTATCTGCGTTTGCTGTTCTCGGCAGTGGCGGCGCTGCCGGCGCAGAAGCGGCCGTTGTGGCGCGGTGTGGCGTTGGACCTGCGCTCCCAGTATCCGGTGGGGCGGACGGTGACGTGGTGGGGCGTGTCGTCGTGCACGTCCGAGTTGAGCGTGGCCCGGGCGTTCCTCGGGAGCCGTGGCAGGCGGACCTTGTTCGAGGTCACACCGGCGCGGGCGGTGGGGATCCGGCGGTTCTCCGCCTTCACGGGTGAGGAGGAGTACATCCTCGCGCCAGGCACGCAGCTGGAGGTGACGGAGGTGAAGGCCGAGCGCGGGGGCCTTTGCACCGTGCGCCTGACCGAGCTGGAGGGGCAGGGATTGGTGTCCTAGGACGAGTTCGAGACGGCGGGACGTCGCCTGCGGAAGCCGGCGCGCTCAGGGAGCGCGCCGGCCTGGCACAACGGCGCCCCAGGGAACCCGGGCCGACGGGTGGGCGACTGCCGGTTGTTCGGCAGCCCGTACGGGGAGCCCTCAGTACGCGTGGCCCACATGCGCGAGGGCCTGCTTCAGCAGCACCCCGTGGCCGCCCGGCATCTCGCTCTGCAAGGCTGCTGAGGCTGCTTCTTGAGGGCTGAACCAGACCAGGTCCAGCGCGTCCTGCCGCGGGCGGCAGTCGCCGGTCACCGGCACGACGTACGCGAGCGACACGGCGTGCTGGCGCGGGTCGTGGTACGCGGTGATGCCTGCTGTGGGGAAGTACTCGGCAACCGTGAAGGGCTGCAAGGACGCGGGGACGCGGGGGAGGGCCACCGGGCCGAGGTCCTTCTCCAAGTGCCGTAGCAACGCGTCGCGGACCCGCTCGTGGTGCATGACGCGGCCGGACACCAGAGTGCGGCTGATCGTTCCGTCTGCGCCGATCCGCAGGAGCAGTCCGATGCTGGTGACTTCGCCGCTGTCGTCGACGCGCACGGGGACGGCCTCGACGTACAGGATTGGCATCTGGGCCCTGGCCGTGTGCAGCTCGTCCGTGGTCAGCCAGCCGGGGGTGGTCTCGGTCATGTCAGACATCGCTTGATCATACTTTCAAGCCCGCTCCTCGGCCCAGGTCGCGTGTCTGCCAGCCGGGTGGGAGTTCGGGAACGGAGCGTGTCTGTGGCTGGGTGCGGGGGATTGCTGACTTTCTGTAGCGGAGCCGGCCGTGCCCGGCGACTCGCACCTTCGTGGGCGCATACTGACCGCATGGGATGGCCGCCTCCCACCGTGGTCGGCCTGAGGGAACGACTCGGCGGCGAGCTCTTCCGGCGCGTCGCCGGCCCTTCGGGCGAGAAGACGCGCGCCCGTATCCACGAGACGCCCGGGCCTCGCTGGTTCGGCCCCGAACGTCCGATCCGTACGGTCCACGGCGACGCCGCGATGTTCGCCGGGGGTCTGGCGGCACTGCTGCTGCAGTCGCTGCACCCGCTGGCCATGGCGGCCGTGGCGGCCCATTCGGGGTTCCGGGGCGACCCTTGGGGCAGGCTGCAGCGGACCAGTACGTTTCTCGCGGTCACGACGTTCGGCACGGCCGATGACGCACGACGCGCGGTGGAGCGCGTCCGTGCGGTCCACGAGCGGGTGCGGGGCACGACTTCTGACGGGCGGGCGTACCACGCGTCCGATCCGCATCTCCTGGGCTGGGTGCACGTGGCCGAGGTCGACAGTTTCCTGCGGGCGCACCGGTGTTACGGGGCGTCCCCGCTCGACGCCGCGGGTTACGACGGCTATGTGGCGGACGCGGCCCGGATCGCGGAGGAACTGGGCGTGGAGCGCCCGCCCCGGAACGTGGCCGAGCTCGCGCGGCGGCTGGAGGCGTACCGCGGCGAGCTCGACGGGACCCGCGAAGCCCGGGAGACCGCACGGTTCTTGCTGTTGAACCCCCCGATTCCCTGGCAGGCCCGGGCGCCGTACGCGCTGCTCGCGGCGGGTGCGGTGGAGCTGCTGCCGTCGTGGGCACGTGAGCAGCTGGGTCTTCCCTTGCTCCCCCGGCCGGCGAGGGCGGCCGGGCGGGTGGGCGGGCGGTTGGCGACCAGAGGGATCCGCTGGGCGATGGCTCCTCCGCCGCCGGACGCGGTCTCTTTCCCGCAGCTGCGGACCGGCGGACCGTCGCCTCGGTGAGGACCAGAGCCTGTTCGGCGGGGTACGGCTCCGCGGTTCCAGGGGCCGACGCAAGGGCGACCGCCCAGGTCGGAATATGCCCGCGAACGTGCGTTCTTTGGCGCCTGCCGGAGTGGACTGCCGCCATGTGGACGGGGCGAGATGGTCCCACCGCTGGAACCAGCCCCGGTGGCGCCCCGGGCCGACCTGACAGACGCCGCGCACTCAGTCCACCTGGATGGCCAGCACGCACGCGTCGTCCTCCTGGCCCGCGATGTCCGGGTCGGCAACCAGCGTGTCGATCAGCTGCTGCGGTTCCAGCGAGGGCGAGGCCGCCACCGCGTTCGCCAGGCGCTCGATCCCGACGGTCACGTCCTCGTTCCGGCGCTCGACCATCCCGTCGGTGTACAGCACCAGTAGATCGCCCTGACGCAACGGGGTCGACGAGGTCTCATAGGCGTACCCCGGCAGCGCGCCGAGGAGCGGGCCGCGCTGCTCCGTCCCGAGCAGCTCCACGCTGCCGTCGCGCAGCAGCAGCGGGGCGGGATGGCCGGCATCGGCCCAGCGCAGAAACTTGTCGTCGTCGATGTGACCGGCGACCACCGTGGCCGTCTGCCCCGCCGGGTCGCTGCATACCAGCTCGTTCAGCCAGGTCGTGATCTCGCCGGCGGACGCGCCCGTCTGCGCCAGTCCCGCCAGGGCGTGCCGCTGCTGCGCCATGCGGGCCACGGCGTCCAGGCCGTGCCCCGACGCGTCGCCGATGGCCACGAGCACCCGGCCGTCCGGCAGCAGTCGGCACTTGTACCAGTCACCGCCGACCGCCGCGTCCGGTTCGGCAGGGCGGTAGGAGGCCGCCACCGTCAGCCCGACCGCCGCCAGCGCTTCAGAATGCGTGGGAAGGATCGCCTCGCGCAGCGCGTCCGCGACCCGCCGCTCCGCCTCCGTCTGCCGCCGCAGCCGGTCCGACTCCCGCTCCGTCTCGGCCAGTCGCCGCCGACTTCGGATCTGCGGCGTGAGATCGCGGGCCACCAGATTGACCGCCCACGGCCTGCCGTCCGTCCCCGCGACCGGCCGACCCAGCAGGTCAAGGGTGCGGAGCTCTCCGAGCACGAGAAAGCGGATCCGGGTCCAGGCGGGCTCCTCGCCCGCCAGCACCGAGGCGAGGAACTCGGAGAACGCCGTCAGATCGTCCGCCAGCAGCGCGTCACACAGCTGCTCCAGCGACCAGGGCATGCGCACATCGGCATGGAAGATCCGGCTGAGCCCCTCCGACCAGGTCACCTTCCCCGAGAGAAGATCCCAGTTCCCCCACCCCATCGACGCCAGGTACTGCGCGTCGATGGTCAACAGCTCGGCCTGGCTCTGTACGGGCCGCCACGTCGCCAGCACCTGCTCACCGCACCGGGCCGCGGAGTACAGCAGCGGAGCCCGGTGGATTCGTCCGAGCCGCTGCTCCGTGTAGTCGACCACCCGTCCGGACAGCGGCCGGCCGTTGTCCACCACTTCCGCCAGGGCGGCCAGCAGACCCGAGTGCGCCGCGCCAGGGCGCGCCTCCAGGAACCGCTGTCCGACCTGGCGGTCCGGCGCCTCCAGCCAGTCCGCCGACCGGACGCGGTTGCCGGCCGCGATCCGGAAGTCCAGGACGGCCCCGGCCTCGTCCCACACAGGTTCGAGCAGCACCGCCGAGGCCGGAATCGCGGGGAGCACCGAGCACAGCCCGCTGTCACCCGGCTCGTGGGTGCTGCACAGACACCGCGAAACCCCGTCCGTCTCGGCCGTCGGCGGCAGCACCGACTGGGACTGCAGCGGCGACGCCAGCGTCGTACCCTGCGCGCCTCCCAGCGGGCGCTCCGCGGTGCGGCGCACCGCGGCACGCAAGGAGGAGACCTCACGGCCGATCATGCCCTTGAGCGCGTCTACGGTGTCGGGCAGGGGAAAGCTCATGTTCGCCTCCGAGAACCACGCGATGCGCCACTCGCCTCCGAGGGACCGGCGACGACGCCAACCACTCGACTCGCATCGGATCGCGGCCCCAATGCCCCGGCCGCCATGGGCGCAGGTGCCCCCACGTAATGGATCCATGCGCCGACGAGGCCGGCCGTGCGTCGCAGGGCCCGATCGATGGCAGCCGGGGGCGCGCACTGTCGACGTCGGCGCGTTCGATCAGTGGCCCTGGTCCGCCCTGACCTGTTCAGCGGCCAACCGCGCCGGGCCGCGGAGGTCGTAGGGAGCCGTGTGTCAGCGCCTGCCACGCAGGCCGGCGACTTCCACGAGCCACCAGAGTTCTTCGAAGCTCGACCAGCGCGTTCGCGGTCCACACACGATTGATGGCCCCTTCGGCCTTCGGGTCGGCACGGCTTCCCCCTTCGTGCCCAGTCGGCGATCGCCGTCATCTGCCCAATCCGACCGTCCGCGAATCCGACGCTTCACCTTGTGGGCTGGCCGTGCGCTCCTGCGCTTGGAGTGCTTTCTCCAGCTCACGGTCGCGTCCTGTGAACGCCGCTCTCGTCGTCGCCCGGTACGACGGCGCGCACGAGGCGACGTTGACCAGGAGACGAGCGCCCGCGACATCGGCCTGAGCCAGGCCCAGGTTGGCCAGGTGCTCCGCGGGGGAGCCCACCGGAGAGCAGCCCATTCACCCTGGGCTGCGTGCTTCGTCGGCTCTCCCCTCGTGCCGCCATACGGTGGGAAAGCGGGCTGCCGGCCCTAACTGAGACCCGCGCCCAACTAGGGCCTGTCCGGCGGATCATGGTGATGGGAGAGTGTGCCCGTGAGTTACAGCATCTTCCTGCTCCGGTTCGTGGACGGCGAGGTCGTGCCCCTGGACGCCGAACGGCTCCGGCAGGTGACGGAGCCGTACGTGGTCGTGGGCGGCCTGGAGGAGGGTTTCTCCCAGCTCCGCGCGGAGGATGGTGGCGAGGCGGACCTGTACCACGCATCCCATGGCGAGGGCGGGATGCCGTGCGTGACGGCGACGCACTTCGCCCGCGGCGCGATGAGTGGCGTGCTCGCCCGGCTGGCGGCAGCCCTCGGGGCCTCGATCGTGCCCCAGGACGGTGGCGCGCTGATCTTCCACGAGGACGACCGCCGTCACCTTCCTGCGGAACTCCAGGGGCAGGCGGTCGTCATAGCCCCCACGGCGGACGCCTTCCAGGCGGTATTCGACGCGCTCTGAGGGTCTCCGATCCGGGTGACGCCGGCGATCGGTCGCGCGGCGCAGGAGTGGCGGTGTGGGTGGCGCTTGGGTCCAGGGGAGGGCGGGGCAAGCAGGCCGGTCGGGAGTCACCTGTCAATTAAGGTTGACGCGATGCGAGTGTCAACGTAAGTTGACAGCATGACCGATGCGACCGATCTCGCCGCGCGGGCGGGCGACCGCGACCCCCGGGTCGGACTCCGGGCCGTCTCCGCTCTACGGCGACTGCTGGAACAGCTGGAAGCCGTCCAGGTGCGCAGCGCGCGCAACCAGGGGTGGTCGTGGCAGGAGATCGCGACCGAACTGGGTGTCAGCCGACAGGCCGTCCACAAGAAGTACGGGAGGCAGTGATGTTCGAACGGTTCACGAAAGCCGCACGTTCCGTGGTGAAGGGGGCGGTCGAGCACGCGGAGCGCGACGGCGCGACGGTCGTCACCCATGAGCATCTGCTGCTGGCCCTGCTCGACCGGGAGGACACCCGGGCGGCGGCCGCGCTGCGGCAGCTGTGCCCGCCGGACCGCCGTCCGTCCCTGGTGGCCGCTCTGGGCGACGCCCGGCGCCGGGCGGGGTTGTCCCGGGCGGACGCGGAGGCCTTGGCGGATCTCGGCATCGACGTGGGTGAGATCGTGGCGCGGGTCGAGGAGACCCACGGCGCGGGCGCGCTTGCGGGTGACCGCAAGGACTCCGGATGGTGGTCGGGCCGCCGGTCCTTCTCGCGGGAGGCCAAGACCGTCCTGGAGAAGTCCCTCCGGGTGGCGGTCGCCCGCAAGGACCGCGAGATCGGCGACGAGCACATCCTCCTGGCGCTCACCACGACCGGCGGGGTCGTCGCAGAGGCTCTCGCCGACCACGGCGTGACATACGCCTCCGTCGACACCGCGGTCTCCAGCCCGACGGCCCTCTGACCCTCACGTCCGGCCAGGGGAGTACTGCCGCCGTACCCTCTCCGTACGCGACGGCCGCGCTCCAGGTCGGCCCCCCGAAACGCCCCTGGAACCGGCGACGCGTCTTTGCGAGACTGCCTCCGTGGCAAACGAAGCGCCTGATGACGCAGCGATCGCGACCATGGCCGTCCTCTTCGATCCCGAGCCGGGTACGTGGGGTCTGCGCGGCGACCCCTATGTGTGGCGGGCACTGCGCGACCGCCTGTCCGGTACGGACGTCCCGCCGTCGGTCGATGAAGTCACCGCCCTGCTGCGGGAGGCGTTCGGCGAGGTCGTGGGTCTCGACCTCGCCGACGCCGAGGGTTCGGCCGTCTATCGCGAGCAGTACGCCCACGGTGGGATGTCCAGCGGCATGATCCACCTCGACACATGGCGCCGGCACCTGATGCCCTTGCTTGTGGAGCGTGCCAGGGCCCTGTTGGGCCGCTGACCACGACCGGGGCCGCCAACCACCGGGCCAGCCCGCCGACTTGGCCGGCCGTCGGTCCAGGGCACTCCAATGTTCCCGTGGAGGCCCACTCGTCACCGGCTCGCGGTCACACGTCCCAGGTGACCGGGAGGCTCTTCACCCCGTAGATGTCCGCGGTCTCCGGCCGCAGGGCAACGTCTTCGGCCGGCACGGCCAGGCGCAGCGTGGGGAAGCGCTTGAGCAGCGCGGAGAACGCGACCCGCATTTCGACACGGGCCAGCTGCGCACCCAGGCACAGATGGATGCCGTGGCCGAAGGCCAGGTGCCCGCCGGACTCCCTCCGGATGTCGAGCACGTCGGGATCGGCGAAGCGCTCGGGGTCGCGGTTGGCGGTGTTGTACGACAGGACGACCGTCGTGCCGGCCTCGATGGTCTGGCCGCCCACCTCGACGTCCACCAGCGCCGTCCGCATGAACGACTTGGCGACGGTCAGGTACCGCAGCAACTCCTCCACGGCCTGGTCGATGAGCGCGGGATCGGCGCGTAGCGCGGCCAGTTGCTCCGGGTTCTGCAGCAGCGCGAAGGCCCCGAGGGCCAGCATGTTCGCGGTGGTGTCGAATCCTGCCGCCAGCAGGATCAGGCTGATCCCCTGCAGCTCCTCATCGGTCAGGTCGCTGTCGGTGAGTTCGCTGAGCACGTCGTCTGTGGGGTTCGCACGCTTGGCGGCCACCAGCTGTGCGAGGTAGTTCTGGGTCGCGGTGTAGGCCGCCAACAGGTCCTCGTCGCCCGTCTCCCCGTTCATGAACTTGTCGATCTGTTCCTGGAAGGAGTCCCGGTCCTGGTACGGCACCCCCAGCAGCTCGCAGATGATGATCGTGGGGATGGGCTTGGCGAACGCGGTCACCAGGTCCGCCGACGGTCCGCTCTTCTCCATGGCGTCCAGGCAGTCGGTGGTGATCTGCTCGATGCGCTCGGTGAGCAGCCGCATCCGCCGTGCGGTGAACTTGCCCACCAGCGGCTTTCGGTAGCGCCCGTGCTGCGGTTCGTCCATGAGCAGGAACTCGCCGGGCGGCGCCGGAGGGAGTTCGAAGTCGACCACGTTCAGGAGCTCCTTGCGCGAGCTGAACCGTGAGTCGGCCAGGACCGACCTGACCAGGTCGTATCCGGTGATCAGCCAGCCGGGTTTTCCGCCGGGGTGCGTGTAACGACTGATGGGGCCGTGCCGGCGGGCGTCGAGCAGCTCTGCCGGCGGGTCGAAGGGGCAGCCCGGCTGACGCTCCGTCGGCAGAGTCGTGACGGTGTGGAGGGATTCACTCATGTCCATTCCTCATCTCGCGACAGCACGTGTTTGACGCACGTCGAAAGCTACGTTGCGTTCAAAATGCCGTCAATCGACCGGAAGGCGTCTTCCCAGGTGTAGCACGGTAAATTGATGCAATGACGCTGCGAGTGAATGCAATGGTGCGTTGCAATGAAGGTGGCGCCTACGTCCGCTGGTGCAATGCCCGTGCCGAGCCGGAGACCATCGTCGCTCCTGACTCACTCATCCGGACCTGGACCCGGTACCCGACCCGCGCCGCCTGACCACCCGCGGGGGGTTCAGAGGCAGCGGTTACTCGCCCCTATCGGGCGAGGGGCGATTTGTCGGTCGCAGCCAGACGGCGGGCCAACACGCGGGTGGTGGTGCCGTCATCCTCTTTGATGTCCCGGACATGCTCGAAACCAATTCTGCCCAGCAGAGTCAGTGAAGCCTCGTTTGGTGCGGCCACGGTGGCATACACCTTGGTCAATCCGAGGGTGTCGAAGCCATAGGCGACGAGAGCCTCCGCCAGCTCGGTCCCTAGCCCGGACCCCCATGCCGTCGGCGCCAGAGCGTAGATGATCTCGTGGCCTCCGACGACGTCGGTCAGCTTTATCTCGGCATGCCCGACCAGGAGTCCGTTGCGACGAACAGCCCAGACATCGAACAGGTCCTGGGCATAGACCTTCGAGAAGATCCGCCCGAACAGGGCCCGGTCTGCTGCTTCGGAAGCAGGGCCGTCACCCATCCACTGAGACACCCTGGTGTCCTGGAACAGAGTGACGAAGCCCTCCTCGTCCTCGGGGACGTACGGCTCCAGAAGTAGTCGCTCAGTGCGCAGAGTCGGGGTCACAGATGGCGAAGCTACCCACGCGACATCCGAGTCGGCAAACCAATTTTCGCCTGCGCTGACATCGCCCTTCTCATCGCCACACCCCACATTGTCTGGCGCTGCAGGCCGAGCTGTCATGAGGAGCCATTTGCACGGCCGACCATCCGAGCTGAGGCACCAGTACTCCAGCTGTAGTTCGTATTCGTGGGGCAAAGTGGGGGCATGACTACGTACGAGACGATGTCGTTCCACCTTGAGACCGAGCGGCTGATACTGCGGCCGTGGGACGAGTCGGACGCCGCTGAGTTCTGCGCCCTCCTCTCCGAACGCGGCAAGGGGACGCCCACGGTTGAGCACATCCGGACGTCCATCGCGGAGCTGCTCACTGCGACGGCGACTACGGGGATCGCCCTGTTGCCCATCCAGCGCCGTGACGAAGGCGACTTCATCGGCTACTGCGGGCTGATCATCGGCCGCTCCAACGTAGAGGAGCCTGAAATCGCGTATGAGCTGTTCCAGCGCGTGCATGGGCGTGGCTACGCCACCGAGGCGGCCAGCGCGGTGCTCGATGCCGCTATCGCAACCGGGCGGAAACGGCTCTGGTCGACCGTCGGTGCGTGGAACACACCGTCGCTCCGTGTCCTTGAGAAGCTCGGGTTCGAGCGGGATCACGTTTCCACGGAAGACAACGGTGAAGTGGTCTGGCTCACACGCTCGTTGCCGTGACGCGAGAGCACGCCCCCGGGGGCTTCATGCTCGCGTGCTCGACTGCGCTCTCCGGCGGAGCGCCAGGCATGCCGAGATCGGTCAGTGCTCCAGGTGTAGATCGTGATCTTCATGTCTGGGCTGCGGCTTGTCGACGGTAATGGCTGGGCTGTGATCGTGCCTGATGGCGGCGTCGCCAGTCGGGCCAGCCGATCCGGTGAGCGAGGTCGCTCGGTGGCCGGACGACGATGGCGAGAAACAGGTGCTGGATCTCGTTGCAGGTCAGCGGGGCCAGGTCGTCCGAACCAGTGCGCCTTGCATGTTCCTCTGCGCGGACGACGGGAGGGTGACCCAGCGGCGCCAGGACGAGCAGCGGCGGACCTGGTGTTCATCGAGTCCGGCCAGCCCCTTCCCGGCCTGGAAGGTTTCCTCCACCCGCCACCTGGATCCCGCCGTCCTGACCAGGGTGCGCAACCGAGCCGGCCCGGTGGAATGGCAGCGGTAGTAGGCGAGTTCGCCGGTGGTGCGGTAACGATGACCCTTCGCGCCGGGGCTGGCGGACAGCTTCTGCCAGGCCCGCTTCGGGAGTTTGCCGGCCAGCACGTCGGCGCGGAACCTCCCTGCACCGGTGGCCAGTTCGGCCGAGCAGGCAACCGCGAGGACATAGCCCAGACCGCGTTCTTCCAGGGCCGCCCGCGTTTTCGGGTTGCCGCCGTAAACTTCATCGCCCTCACCCAGTCGATATGGTGCCCGGCGTCCAGGAACCGTTCGATCACCGTACGGTCCAGCTCCGGCTTGGTCGCGAAGACGGCGTCCTCGGCCAGCCCGGCCGCCCGACAGCGGTCTTCTTCACGTCGCCGGTCTCGTCCACGACCAGGATCGCCTCCTCGTCGTGGAGATGCTCCACGACAGCAGCCCCAGCATCAAACGCCCGGCCCGCAGTCGGGGTTCGACCCGGGCGAAGCGGCCCGCGACACGGCCCATGGCCACCTCGAACGCATCCCGCCAACGGCCTGGATCTATGCGTGACCTGCGGCCACCGTCTCATCGTCAGTCCACACGACTCACGATGACCTACGGTGGCCGCACCGGCCCCCACCAGCAAGATCACGATCTACAGCTGGAGTACTAGGTGCCGTGTTCCGTTCATGAAGGCTCGGTGGGCGTGGTCCGGGCTGCGGGCTGCTCCCTGGTCGAAGTCCGGTATCCGGCCGTGACCAAGGCCGTGGAGACCAGCACCACCACGCCCACCGTGCGCAGCGCCGGGCTCATCGCGTCGGCGAACGAGGCCTCTTGGGCGCCGGTGTGGTGCGCGGCGAGTACGGTGCCGGTGACGGCCACGCCGAGGGCCGCGCCGATCTCGCGGGCCGAGGTGCCGAGGCCGGAGCCGAGGCCGGCCTGGTGGGCGGGGAGGTCGGAGACGACGCCGACGGTCAGGACCGGCATGCACAGGCCGGTTCCCGCGGAGATCACCAGCAGCCAGCAGGCGTACACCGCGTAGGGCGTGCCCGCGTGGGCGGTGGAGGCTCCCAGGAGCCCGACGCCGATCAGGAACAGTCCGGTGGCGACGGCGGGGCGGGGGCCGGAGCCGGCCTGCCAGCGCGCCGCGACCTTGGGGAAGAGGGCCATGCCGATGGTGAGCGGGATGATGGCGAGGCCGGTGACCGCGGGGCTGTACCCCTTGACGTACTGCAGGTACTGCGAGTTGGCGTAGAAGAGCGAGAAGAGGCCGAAGAAGCCGGTGGCCGTGCCCAGTACGGCGGCGCGCAGCCGACGGGAGCGGAAGACCCGCGGGTCGAACAGCGCGGCCGGCGAGCGGAGCGCGTACCAGGTGAACAGGCTCGCCAGCACCGCGCCCACCGCGAAGAACACGACGATGCGGGGTGAGGTCCAGCCGTACTTTGGGCCTTCGATGATTCCCGCGAGGACGGCGACCAGGGCCGCGACGAGCAGCAGAGTGCCTCGTGGGTCGGGGCGTCCGTGCGGGGAGCGTTCGATGCGCGGCGTGGTGGCGGCGACGGTCCAGGCGAGCAGCGCGGCCGACGGGACCATGAGCCAGAACAGGGCGCGCCAGGAGAGGAACTGGCCGACCGCGCCACCGACGACGTTGCCGGCGAGGCCGCCCAGACCGACAGCGAGCGTCCAGGAGGCCAGGGCCCGGGCCCGGTGCTCGGGTCCGGCGAGCTGGACGAGGATCGACATGGTCGCGGGCATGATGCAGGCGGCTCCGGCCCCCGACACCCCGCGTCCGGCGATCAGCAGCGCGGGCGAGGCGGCCAGGGCGCTCAGGGCCGCACCGGCTGCGAACAGCGCGAGTCCCGCGAGCAGCACGCCCTTGCGGCCGCGGCGGTCGCCCAGTGCTCCGGCGGGGATGAGCAGTCCGGCGAAAACGATGACGTACGCGTCCACCGTCCACAACAGCTCGGTGGAGGACGGGTGGAGGGAGGAGGCGGCCAGCTGCGGGATGAGGAGGTTGATGGCGGCGACCATGCTCTGCGCGACGAGGACGCAGGCGCACAGGGCCAGCAGGGTCGCGCGCTTGAGCTGGTTCGGCGGGGGCTGGAGCGGGACGGAAGGGGGCGGTGAGAGGGCAGGGGAAGGCATGGCTCCTCCATGGAGCGTCGTGGTGAGGGGATGCCCGTTCACCGTAGGCTCGCCGTGTGGATTACCTCCAGTGCATGTTTCGCAAGGGGTGAGTGCGTGTGACGCAATCTGTGAGCGAGGTCGGCCTCGACCTCAACCTTCTGCTCGCTCTCGACGTCCTGCTCGAGGAACAGAGTGTGCAGAAAGCAGCTCGTCGGCTGCATCTGTCCGAGCCGGCCACCAGCCGCACCCTGGGCCGGATCCGCAAGGCACTCGGCGACCCCATCCTGGTGCGCGCCGGGCGGGCGATGGTGCCGACGCCGTACGCGCTCTCCGTACGAGCCGAGGTCAGCGCCGTCGTGGAGCGGGCCAAGGCGCTGTTCGCCGCCTCCGGGCCCACCGATCTGCGTACCGTCGCGCGCACGTTCACCGTGCTCGGCCAGGACGCCTTCGCCGCGTCGCACGGGCCTGCACTGCTGGCGCGTGCCGCCCGTGAAGCCCCGCAGGTACGGCTACGGTTCCTGAACGAGAGCCACGTCGACGCGCCGACGCTCCGGGAAGGCGTCGCCGACCTCGAGATCGGCGTCATTGACACCACCCATCCCGAGGTGCACACCGAACACCTTCTGGACGACCACATGCTCGCGGTCGTACGGGCCAGGCACCCGCTGCTGAAGGGACGGCTGACGCGGCGACGGTTCGCGGAGGAGGCGGACCACCTGATCGTCTCGCGGCGCGGACGGCTGCACGGCCCCATCGACACCGAACTCGCCCTGCACGGACTGCAGCGACGGGTGGTCGCGACCGTCGGCACGTACCCGGCGTCACTGTTCATCCTCCGCGACACCGATCTCGTCGGCCTGATCGGGGCCCGCAGCCGCTCGCTGGCCGAATCCCTCGGCCTGATGACCTTTGAGATCCCCCTGGACCTGCCACCGCTGCCGGTCGGCCTGGCCTGGCATCCGCGCCACGACGCCGACCCGGCGCACGCCTGGCTGCGTGGCTGCGTACGGGAGCTGCTCGTGCTCGGCGGTCAGTCCGGCTGAGCGCCGGAACACGCCGCGCGGAGGCCGTCGGGGAGCACCTCGCCGGATGGCTGGAAGGCCGGCCGGAGCAGGCCGCGGCCATCGTCGGCCAGGTGGTGCACGGCACCAACTTCAGGGCGGGGTGAACGTACGTGCCACCTCCCGTCGGCACTTACCGGTGCGGGCGCCGCCGCGCCGGGGGCACCCCGCCGCCGGGAGACGCGCCGGGAGACGCGCCAGGGGCCCGGCCGCAGGGGGCGGGGGCGGTCATGTCGTGCCGAACCAGGCTTCCGCGAGGGCGGGCAGCTTCGCTTCGGCGGTCGTGCCCAGTTCTCGCATGTACCAGGGGAGGTTGCTGTACACGTGCAGCAAGGTGTACGCAAGGAGTTCGGGCGGCGCGAAGGTGTGGCCGTACGCCCTGCTCAGCCGGGCGAGTAGGTCACGGTCGCCGCGGGTGACGAACAGGCCGACGCCCACGAAGTCGTACGCGCGATCACCGATCATCGCCGGCTCGAAGTCGAAGAGCCCGGTCAGACGCCAGCCGTCGGGGTCGACCATGAAGTGCTGCTGCATGACCTCGGTGTGCAGCAGGGAGCCGTGCGGGGAGCGGGGCAGGGGGACGGACGCGAGGAAGTCGGGGATCTGGTCCAGCCAGGCGGGCGAGAGCCCGCGGGCGCGCTGCTGCTCCACGGCACGGGTGGTCTGGCGGTCCAGGAAGGCGCCCCAGTCGCCGGGGCCGAGGACGTCCGCGAGCGGATCGGGGGAGAGGGCGTGCAGCGTCGCCAGGGTCTCACCGATCTCGGTGACGAGGCGTTCGCGGTGGTTCTGCGGCACGTGGGGCCAGGCGTGGGCGAGGTTCTCACCGCGGAGCCGGGACATCAGGACGTACTGCCAGCCGTTCTCGTACGCACCGAAATCGTGCACCTGCGGCGTCGGTACGGGGAGCCGCCCCTGAACGTGACTGAGCACGCGGCCCTCGGCGACGCCGTCCTTGGCAGCGGATCCGGGGAAGAGCTTGAGGACAAGCTCGTCACCGACCGCGTACACCGGCTGCGAACCGTCCGCGAAGCGGGTCAGCGGCGCGTCGCCGAAGCCAAGGCGTCCGCAGAGGTCCTGCGCTCCGGGCCGCATGATCGTCTCGTCGGGGACGACCGTGTCCCACTCTTCGTCAGTTTCCACCGGGGGCAGCATGATCGGGACCGTAGGTCACCGGTTGCGGGGTCGCAACGGGATTTCTGAGCCTCCGTGCCCGATGTTGTTGGGCGGGGTGCGTGACCCCTGCCGGGCGGGTGCCGGCACCTGGCCTTAGGTCGCCCGGCGCCGGTTCGTCGTAGCGTACGGGCGTTGCGTCCACATGCACCGGCGCAGGCGGTCGGTGTCCTGCCAGGCAGGGCTGGCTACTGTGGTCCGCATGTCCCCGCTCTCCCTGTCCCCGCTCGGCTTCTCTCAACGGGAGATCGCTGAGGTGGTCGACCTCTACGCGAGCAACCCGGAGTACTGCCGCGCCGCCGGCGAGTACGACCCGGAGAACATCCGTGCCGAGCGGGTCGAAGCCGACCTGAGGGAGGAAGCCGGTACAGATGGCTGCGAGGTTCTGCTCGCCCGCGACGAGCGGGAACAGCTTGTCGGGCTGCTCTGCCTGCTCGACCGTCACCCCACTGACGCCCACCCTTGGATCGGGCTGCTGCTGGTGCACGGCGGCCTTCATCGCACGGGCATCGGCCGACTGCTGGTCGGCCTGGCTGAGGAGCGGTTTCGCAGCGAGGGCCGGAGCGGCGTCCGTCTCGCCGTCCTGGAGAACAACCCTGCCGCCCTCACCTTCTGGAGCTCACTGGGCTGGCAGGAGATCGACCGCCGTGCCGACAGACAGCACGGCCGACCCTGCATCGTCATGCACAAGCAACTGACCTGACGCCGTTGGGCCAACTCGTGAGGGCTTGCCCCGGCGGATCCAGCACCTCTCGAGCGGTCCCGATCCCGCCCGTCTGCCAGAGGTGTGCTGTGATGGGCTCCTCAGTCAGGGAGGGCAGATGGACAACGGCGCACACGATGGCTGTGGCCAGGTGCACGATCTCTCCCCTGATGATCACGTGTTCGTGTCCAAGCGCGTCTATCGCGGGCAGCCGGTCGTGCGCGTCCACCTCGACGAGGACGGAGACTGGCAGGCGTTCTCGGCTGCGGAACCACGATGGTTCGGACGGCCGAGGCTGGTTCACGCGGCCCATCTACTGGAGCGTGATCCGTCGTTGGCCAGCCTGCCGGCCCTGCCACTAGGCCACCTCGCAACCCGGGATGAAGCCTCCGGCACAAGCTGGGAGATCTTCCAAGGGTGACAGTGGCTGTCGAACCAGCGATCAGGAGCGGAGTCACCGCCGGACCGCAGCCACGGTGACGGTGCCGCGGAAGATGTGGGCGCGATTGGCCTCGAACACCGCGCCTGCGCGGAGCCGGCGCACGTCTGACGACGAGATGCGGCACCCACACTGGGGTGCCGCATCTCGTCGTACACGCGGAGCGAGGGCGTCAGGGCACGTTCGGGGTCGTCTCGCAGGTTCCGGACGCGACGTCCGTGCCCGCTTCGCCGTCGCAGGTGTCGGGGGTACCAGGCCCCCCGTCCAGGAAGTCGTTGCTCGGGCCGGCCCTCAGCAGGTCGGCGCCGCCGCCGCCCGCGAGGCGGTCCTCGCCGCCCGCCGTTCCGACGGTGAACTCGATGAAGAAGTCGGCGTTGTCACCGAGGATCCGGTCGTCCCCGCCCCTGCCGTCGATGGTGTCGTCACCAGCGGTGGCCGGCGGGGTGGTCTCGACGGAGCTGTCGCCGAGGAGGATCTCGTCCGCGCTGCCGCCGGTGATCCGGTCGTCGCCGGAGCCGGTGGACGTCCCCTCGGCCGCGTTGTGGTCGCCGATGGCGAAGAACCCGCCGTCGCCGCCCATGTCCAGGACGTCGTCGCCGCCGCTCCCGGAGGCGTTGCCGACCGCGTTGCTGTCGCCGATGAGATCCTCGACGCCAGGTCCACCGCGCAGCACGTCGTCTCCGGCTCCTTCGGCATCGGTGACGAAGGCGGCGGAGTCCCCGGTCAGGGAGTCGTCACCTGGCCCGCCGTCGAGCAGGTCGTCGCCCGCGCCGGACGCGCTGGTACCGCGGCTGTCACCGGCCGCGACGTCGTTTCCGGGCCCGCCGAAGATCTGGTCGTCCCCGCCGCCGGTGGCCGCTCCCGAGAGGGCCATGCTGTCCCCGCCGAGACGGTCGTCGCCCGGGCCTCCGAAGACCCGGTCGTCTCCGCCGCCCGCGGCGTCACCGCTCAGAGCGATCACATCGCCACGGGCGAGGTCGTTGCCCGGCCCGGCGTCGACCTGGTCGTCGCCCAGTCCTCCGGCCAGGAAGTCGTCCCCGCCGAGCCCGCAGATCAGGTCGCTGCCGCCCTTGCCGTCGATGCTGTCGGGGCCATCGGACCCGACGATCACATCGGCGCCTTCCGTGCCCTCGATCGTGCCCGAACCGGTGAGGGTCGCCGGGATGCCGAAGCACGTGGGCTGGGCGGCTGACGCGACGCCCGCCGGCAGACCGAGGGCGAGGAGCGCGGCCACGGCCAGCACGGTCGGGCCACCGCGTCCGGGCACACGGAGCGGAAACATACGAACCTCCAGGGCCTGGGCGACACTCCGGTCATCACCTGAAGTGATCGCAGAGGGCGGACATGTCACGGACCGTATGTCAGCGCGAACCGCCCGGCGACCCTTGATCGCATTCGGGTGACGGCAGACGAGGCGGGCGGGACACACCCCTCGCTCCCACGGCCTGACGGCCGACCAATAGGGCTGGGTCACAACCTGTGGCTGAGTACCTCGTATGGCCGTAGAGCACTTCGGTCGGCCCTAGGCTCGGGTGTCGGTGACCGTCTCACGGAACTGCCTCTTCCCTGTACCTCATCGGTAACAGAGCTGCCAGGCAAGCGTGTTGAGCTCTGCTTCTGGTCAGACTCTGCTTGCAAGCGAGAGTCGAGAGCGGCCGCGTACGGCCGACCACGGGGGATGACGACATGAACAACACTCCTGCCTGTCGGCACCGTAAGAGCCCCAGGGGCTGGAAGCCCTACGTCGTCGGGGCCGTGGTGGTCGCCGCGCTGCTCGCGTCCACGGCGTGCGAGCCGGGCGCGGCCGACGGTTCGGACAAGGGCACGGCTTCCGGCCGGCCGAGCGCGACCAGCTCGCCGAAGCCGACTGAGACGGCTTCGCCGAAGCCGGGCGGCACTCCGGGCAACACTGGTGGGAAGGACGGCAGCGGCCTGGTCGCCGCCTGCACGGCGGAAGACCTCGCGGTGTCCGCTGTGAAGGAGCCCGCGGACAGCAAGGAAGCCAGGCACCTTGTCATCACCGTCCAGAACGCCGGCGACGAGAAGTGCAGCCTCTACCACTACCCTCTCGTGCGGCTCGGTGCCGATGCCCAGACCACGGTCCCCGTGATCGAGGACAGCAACCTGGACCCGGGGACGCCCGTCACCATCGCTCCAGGTGAGGAGGCCTACGCCGCTCTGCTCGTCAGTGGCGGCGCCAGGGACGAGTACGAGGCGAAGAGCATCACCCTCCGTCTTCAGGGCAGCAAGCTCGGCAGCAACGCGAGCAAGCCGCTGGACGTCCCCATGCCCGTTGCCACCCTGTACGCGGACGACGGTCAACTCGTCACCTACTGGACGACTGCCTCGGGCGCTGCCCTGGACTTCATCATGTCGAAGTGACAGCCCTCGACCGGGGCCCACTTCCCCGCCGAGGGCGGCGTCGCCCGGTCGACGCCGTGCTCATCGACGCTACGTCCTGAGCCGTTCCCCCAGGAAAGCGATGATTTCGTCGCGGGCTTTCATGGTGGGGTGACCCTCCTCGTCCACGAGATGGGCCGTGACGACGCTGTGAGGGCAGCCGACGATGTCGCGGAAGAAGGGCGGAGGGTTGGTGTTCGCCGCCTCACTGGGCAGGACGCGGCCGTCGAAGGCGTCGCCGAGCAGCGCCTGGTAGGCGGCGAACCGCTCCCTCGTACACCATCTGTCGTTCTCGAAGCGGTAGGCCAGTACCTTCAGCCGGTCGCGCTTGACGCGTTCGGCCACAGCAGCGGCATCGTCGTCGTCCATCTCGAGCCCCTCAGGATCGTCGAGCGGCAGTGACGGGTGGTTGAGCACCGGTGCGACGACAGCAGGTTCGAGAGCCATGGTCAGGGCGAAGTTGCCGGTGAAGCACAGCCCGACGGCGCCGACCCCGGGCCCGCCGCGCTCGGCGTGCGCCGCACGCGCGAGGCCGCGCAGCCATGCCACAACGGGACTGGTCCCGCCACCGGCGAACGCCCGGAACTCGGCGCTGACGCAGGCACGCCGCACGACGGTCTCGGCTGCATCGGCCAGGGGATACGCCCCGTCGACACCGAACAGCGAAGGTACGTACACGGAGAACCCGGCCTCCCGGATCCACCGCGCGAACCGGGCGACGTCAGGGCTGATGCCCGGCATCTCCGGCATGAGGACGACCGCCGGTCCGGTCCCGGCGACGTACACGCGCTTACTGACGTTCTCGATCTCGACGTCCCTGCGCTCGAAGTCGTCCAGCGGGTCGTTGCTCTGCCTCTGCGTGGTTGCCATGGCAGGAAGGATGGCGGGAGGCTGTCCTCGCGGAGAATCGGCGATATCGCCATGTCTCATGGAGATGCCGCCATGTGTCGTCCAGGGGAGGTGCCGCATGAGTCCGCTGCGGGTGAGCGTGCTGGCCTATCCCGGCTGCTTCGCGTCGGAGGTGTTCGGCGTTCCGGACCTCCTGACCATGGCAGCGCATGTCGCCGCGGCTCAGGGGGCGGTGGAGCCGTCGTATGAGGTCTTCGTGGTCTCGCCCCGCCGGCGGGTGGTCGCGTCCGGCGGTTCGCGAATCGACGTCTCGGCGGTTCGCCCGGCGGACGTCCTGATCGTGCCGGGCTTCGAGGTGCCGCCCGCACTCGACCTCGACGCGGCACTCGCGAAGCTGGAGCCGGAGACCGCCACGATTCGGGCGCAGGCGGCGTCGGGAACCGCGGTGGTGTCGATCTGCGTGGGCGCCTTCCTGGTCGCGGAGGCCGGACTGCTGCACGGTCGCGAAGCGACGACGTCCTGGGTGTACGCGGACCGGTTCGCGCGCCGCTACGCCGACGTGCGGGTTCGCCGGGAGAAGCTGGTCGTGACCGACCGGGGCGTGACGACCACGGCGGCCTTCAGCGCCATGTACGACTTCGCGCTGCGGTTCATCCGCGAACACGACGGCCCACGGGTCGCCCGAAGTACCGCGCGCATCGCGCTCCTTGACGACGCACGGTCCACGCAGGCGCCGTACGTCGATATGGACCTCCTGCCGACGGTGGGGCGCGGCTTCTCGCTGAGCGTCATGCGTTGGCTCGACCAGAATCTCGCTGCCCGTTACGACCTGCCGGCCTTGGCCCGGGTGTTCGGCGTCAGCACGAGGACCATGCTGCGGCGCTTCGGCGACGAGACCGGTCAAACCCCCCTTGCGTACCTGCACAGTGCGCGAGTGCGCCGAGCCGGACACCTGTTGGAGACAACCGACAGAACCGTCGCGAGCATCGCCGCCGACGTCGGCTACCGCGACTCGGGCACTTTCACCCGCATCTTCGTCCGATACACGGGTCGGCAGCCGAGTGTGTACCGCGCGGCGCTGCACCGCCCGCATGACACCGCGGCCTCCCCGCGTCGCAAGCCGCGCCATCCTGGGTGACGGCCCGCACTCCCTCCGAACCGCCCGGCCTTGCCGGCATCGGAGGCGTACGGGACGAGCCCTGGGCTACGTCGAGAGGGTGGGAGCCCAGCGAACTCCGCGCGGTCTTCCCGGCCGGCTCCATCATGGCCGGCCGCTCGAACGAAGCCCTTCCGGCGGACGGGGAACCCACGGGGCAGCCCGCGCGGTCCGACCGTGCACAGTCCGTACGCGTCGGGCACCCGGCGGCTCTATCCTGGGCGCCACGACCGCCGTTCGGGAGGGATCGAGGGGGATACGTTGGATCCGATCGCTGTGGCAGGTCTGGCCGGCACCGCACTCGTCGGCGCGATGGCCACCGACGCCTGGCAGCACGCGAGGGACGGCGTCGTCGCGCTGTGGCGGCGCGTGCATCCCGAGCGGGCCGGGGAGGTCGAGGAGGACCTGACGCGCCTGCACACCCTCGTCGGCGACGGGCGGGGCAGTGCCGACGTCGGCGAGGCGATGGTCCGGCTCTGGCAGGTGCGACTGGGCGACCTGCTGCTCGCCGACGCCGCCCTCACCGCCGAGCTCACGGACCGGCTGGCCCGGCTGACCGACGAGATCGCGGCAGGCGCCGCCGCCTCCGACGGTCAGACCATCGGATCCCAGCACTTGGAGGCGCACGCCGCCGACGGGGGCCGGATCTACCAGGCCGGACGCGACCTGAACATCGCCGAGCACTGACGGCTCCACGGTGGCACGGGAACCCGCCCGCGAGCCCGGCGTGCGCGCATCGGACGTCGCGCCTGGCGCGCTGGCGTCGGACCGCGCGCCCGGCGCGCTGACGTCTGACCCTGTGCACGGCGTGCCCGTGTCGGCTCCCGGCCCCGGCGCGCTGGGGTCGGACCGCGCGCCCGCGTCAGCCCCCGCGCCCGGCGCACTCGCGTCGAATCGCGCGCCCGGCGCGCCCGCGTCAGCCCCCGCGCCCGCTTCGGCCCTTGCCCCCGGCCCGCCCGCGCCGGCCCCCGCCGCCGGCCCGCCCGCGAAGGCGCGCCGCTCGGAGGCCGTGGCGACGGGCGGTGGACGCGTCTACCAGGCCGCACGCGACCTCCATGTGTCCGAGGTCCACCAACACACCGGCCCGGCCGGGCCCCTGGCTGTCGTCGAACCCGTCCTGCCCGCCGGCGAGGCGGTGGCGGACGTGTTCGTCGGCCGCGGCGCGGAGTCGCAGAACGTCCTCGCCATCCTCGACCCGGCCAACGGCGCCACAGGCATGGTCGTCGTCTCCTCCGTCGCCGGACTCGCCGGCATCGGAAAGACGGCCCTGGCCCGATCCTGCGCGGCCGAGGCCGTGGCACGCGGCTGGTACCCGGGCGGCGCCGTCTTCGTCGACCTCAACGGCTACGCACCCGACCCCGCCGACCATGTCATGCCGCAGCACGTCTTCGCGCCCATGCACCACGCGCTCGGCGGGCAGGGGCAGTTGGACGCCGACCCGCGGGGGCAGGCGGCCCAGTACCACCGGTTGCTCGCCGAACGCGCAGCCGAGGGCCGACCGGTGCTGCTCGTCCTCGACAACGCCTCCACGACCACCCAGCTGGCCGATCTCCTGCCGCGTTCCCGGACGCACCGGGCACTCATCACCTCCCGGCACACTCTCAGCGCCCGTGGCTCCCGCACGCTCGTCCTCGGCACCCTCGGTCCGGCCGACGCCCGTCTGCTCGTCGAGGAGCAGTTGACGCTGCTGGTCGCCGACGACCCGCGCGTCCGCAACGACCCCGACGGCACGGAACGCCTCTGCCGGCTCTGCGGACACCTGCCGCTGGCCCTGCACATCGCCACCGCCCTGCTCGCCCGCGACCCCGATCGGAAACCCGGCGACCTCGCGGACGAACTGGCCGGCGCGCACCGCAGGCTCGACGTGCTCGACGACGGAGAGCGTGCGGTCCGGGCCGCCTTCGACCTCTCGTACCGCCGTCTGACGCCGGAACAGGCCCGTCTCTTCCGCCTGCTGCCCCTCAATCCCGGCCCCCACATCAGCCCCGAGGCCGTCGAGAGGCTCGTCGACGTCGACCACAACGAGGCGGGGCGGCTTATCCGTGAACTCGCTCGCGCCCACATGATCGAGCGGGCCGGGGAAGGGCTGTGGCGCCAGCACGACCTGATCCGGGCCTACGCGATCGAACTCCTCGGCCAGGAGGGAGACGACCAGGACGAGGCGTCGAACCGGCTCCTCGACCACTACATCGCCCTGGCGGCGGAAGCCGTGAGCATCATGCGCGGCGGCAGACCGACACCGCACTTCGGCAACCGCGATGAGGCCCTCGCCTGGTTCGACCGGGAGCATCCCAATCTCCAGGCCGCGATCTCGATGACCGCGACCTTCGGCGACAGCGACGGCGCCCTGCGCCTCCAGGAGGGCCTGGTCGCGCTCCATGCCTACCGCGGCCAGACGACCGAGTGGGAGGCGGCCGCCCGGTCGGCGGTCCGCTTCGCCATGGAGGCGGGCGACCACGCGGGCCGAACGGGGGCCATGCACGAACTGGCCCTCGCCCTGAACGCGGCGGGACGCCGGGAGGAGGCGGCTGAGAAGACCGTGACGATGTTGCGGTTTCAGAAGGTGGTCGTCGAGGGGGCGTGGAACGCGAAGTCGGCCTACGACGCGGGCGAATCCCTGCGGCAGGCGCTCGACGCCGTTGCGGCGGGAGACCGCCTGCTCGGGAAGCACGACGGGCGGCTCGTGGGGGAGCTGTACCTCGAGATCGCCTGGACGGTGGCGGAGTTCAGCCGGTTCGGCCTCGGCTCGACCTACCAGGACCTGGGCGTGCGCGCGCTGCGGATGGCCGCAGGGACGGCACGAAGGACCGACTCCCCGCTCCAGGAGGCCTTGGCCTGCGCGTACTTGGCCCTGGAGCAGCTCCGGGTCGGCCGCAGGACCGGCGTCACGGCTGTCGCACGGAACGCGGTACAGGCCATGCCTCGGACGGTACGTGAAGCGGACGCCGGACCGTGGCGGGAGGTGTGTGAACTGCTCGAACGCTTCGCCACGAACCTGGCGGCCGAAGGCGCGGCCGGGCGCGCGGGGAAACTTTACGATCCGGTGCGCTGGCGCGAGGACGAGCTGCCGCGGGTGGCAGAGGCTCACGACATCGCCATCGGGGCCTATGGGCGGATCGGGGACCGTGCCGCACAGGCCCGGCTGCTGACCGCCCTCGCCCGCGAGAGCTTCGACTCCGGCGACCACCGGCGGGCCGTCGACGGCCGACGGCGCGCCCTGGCGCTTCTCACGGAGCTCGACGACACCGTCGGCCAAGGCGAGACCCTCGCCGGTCTGGCGCACGCCGCGCTGCAGCTCGGGGACCACGAGGAGGCTGCCGGGTCCGCAGAGCGGGCCGTCGACCTCCTGGTCGAGGAGGATCGGCTGGGTGCGGCGGGGCGAGTGCTGATCACTCTCGCCAACGCCCGCTACTGGTCGGGGGATCCGGGCGAGGCCGTGGTCGCCGCCCGGGTCGCGGAGACCCTGTGTCTGGTTGCGGACGACCCGATGGGCCGCGCGGCGGCCTTCCTCATCCTCGGCTTCGCCCTGCGTGCTGGGGATGGTGCCGAGGAGGCACCCGAGGTCTGGACGAAGGCTCTGGATCTGGCTCGGGTCACCGGCGATCCGGATTTCATCCACTGGACGGAGTCGCTCCTGCGGGACGCGGGCTTCCCGGTCGGCTAGTGGATCGGTCGGGTCGGGGTGGCGGCGCACGGCCGCGTACGCCCCCGTTTCGACTCCTGCCTCGTCCGGTGTGCGTCACATCGATCCTCGTTCAGTGCCTGATCGCGGGGCGGCCCGGAACGCCGCGACATGCGCGTCGACGGCTGACGCCGGAACCCACCGGCCCGGGGCCGACTCGCCCGACGTGGACCGGCGACACGGTCTCGGCCTCGCTCCTCAGCCAGATCCCTGCTGGACCGGACCCGCCACCGTTTCGATGGGCAGAGGCGGCCACTTCGGCTCCTTCCGCGTCAGGCTCGCCAGCTCCTCCGGTGGTTCGGCACCGTCCCGAACGGTCGCGACGTAGGACTTCGCTTCCTGCAGGCTCAGCCGCGGGGCCTGCTTGCGCAGGTGGCTCATCGCGGCCACGACGCCGGCGGAGTGGATGAGCGCGCGAACGGCGGAGGCCAGTGGATCAGGCCGCCTGATGCCCTTGGTCTGCAGGAGGTACTGCTCCTCCCAGCCCTCGTCCTCCCACCAGACGGCGGGCACGTAGTGGATGCTCCCGTCGTGCCGGTCCACCAGGTAGTGGCCGCCGACGAAGCTGCCGCGCGCCTCACGGGCGCGGGCCTGCTCCGCCGAGCGCCAGAAGACGAGCCAGCCGACGGCGCGTTCCTGCACGTGGTAGACGTCCGGCGTGGGGGCAGGCCCCCTCCATTTCTGCGTCGGCAGGTCTCTGGCCAGGAAGGACTCGACGAGCTCGACGGCGCGTTCCTTGGAGATCACGATTTCATCATTCACCACAGGTCAAACCGTTTCCGGCAGGGCGCCCCGCGGGCGGGCTCCGGCGGGGCGCCGAGGCGGGACCGACGACCGGGGGCGGGGGCGGGCCGTCGGCGGTGAGCCTCAGATACGGAGCGTCCCTGGGAACGCGCCGTGGCCGACGCCCGGAGCGGTGAGGGCCAGCCAGCCGTGGCCGCGCAGTTCGGTGTCCGGCCCGACCTCGCCGGGGTCGACCGAGAGGTACGCGCAGGCCGACCGGGCGCCTGTGGTGCCCGCGTTGGACGGGGCCTCGTCGTACCCGGGGTCGAAGTCCGGGTCGTCGACCGCGAGGGTCTCCCACGGCAGCGGGTCGCCTTCCCATTCCGGGTCGCTCTCGGCGGCGTACCGACGGATCACCCGGCCGTTCTCGGCCACCATCCACACGTCGGAGCCGCCGGCGTCGTCCAGGAAGAACAACTGGGCCTGGCCGCAGTGGACGCTGACCCGCTCGACGGTTTCGATCATGTCGTACCAGGGGTCGTCGCCGACAAGCAGCTCGAAGGAGCCGAAGACCAGGCGCCAGCCGTCCAGCTCCGGGGTGACGAAGGCCCGCCCCACGGTGCGAGCGCGGCCCTCCTGCGCGGGCACCTGGATCTCCCGGCCCTCCGATGCCGCGACGCCCGCTGCGACCGTGACGGGCCGCCGGTCGTGCAGGCCCAAGGCCTCGAAGACGCCCTCGTACGACGCTCCGGGCACGGCCATCCACCAGCCGCTGAGCGTCGACGACGGCAGCGACGGGGTCTCGTGCGGGATCTTCACCCGGATCAGCCGCTCGATCGCCGCGCGGTCGCGGTCGTCGAGCGCGGCGGCGCCGCCGCCCGCCACCAGCGCCGCCATCGCACCCCGCCGGACCTTCGGGGACACGGCCGGGTCACGCCGCAGGGAGCGGAGCCGCGGTCGGAAGGAATCGTGCAGCAGGCGGGCGTAGTCGGACGCCTTGTAGGGGACGAGGCGGCCGCGGGCAAAGCAGTCCACCAGGGCCAACAGTCCGGCCTCGGAGTCCGCCCGCAGCCTGACGAGCCCCTGGAAGCCGTCGCCCGACTTCCCGTAGTCCGGATCGGCCGCCAGGGCCGCGTACTGGTCGGCGGAACGCTGGTCGAACACCCCGAGGAACCGCCCCGCCTGCCAGTCCGTCACCTCCTTGCGCCGCCAGGCCGCCAGTACGCCGTCGAAAGCCGGCGGCCCTATGAGCCGCAACGCCCGCATGACGGGCTGGAGATCGGCGGTTCGCTGCACGCCGGCAACACCGCGCAGAAGCTCCGGCACCACGCTGTCGGCCTGCGCCACCAACTGCGCGGCGGCGGCCTCGACCCGCGCTGCGTCTTCGCTGTCCAGGTCCTCGAGAAGGGATTCGATCTTCATGAGCAGCACAGTAGCCCCGGCCACTGACTGCGCCCTGCGGGTGCGGTGCGCGCAACGCTGAGTCTGTCGGTCCCGCAGCGCTCAATCCCTCGGTGGCCGCTCCGTGCCCCCGTCAGCCCCGGTCAGTCCCCGTCATTCCCCGTGTCAGCCCCTGTTGGGCCCGACAGCAGCCGGCCCCGACGCACGCCGGCCGCCCTCGGCCAGGCAACCGAGTCGGTCGCCCGTCACCGGCGCGCCATCCGCCACGTTCCGGTCGTAGGTGACCTTCCTGACCGTCGCCTGCCGGGTGCCGACGGCGACGTCGAGGTACGCGTCGTGTCCGGGGACGACCTGCCTGCGGGCGCCCGGGAGTGCCGCTGCCAGGGTGGCCGCGTCCGTTTCCCGCCCGGGCGGGTAGCGGATCACCGCAGGACCCTCGCCTCGGACCTCCGGTGCCGTGGCCGAGGTGTCGGTGACGACGAATCCTCCAGCCTTCAGCGCCGACGCCACCCCCGCCTCGTCCACCCGCGCTTTGATCCCGGCGGGGTCGCTGGACACCGGAGTCTCCGGGACGGGCTGGATGAGCCGGTCGCCCGTGATCGGCCGGTCCTCGGCCAGTGCCTTCCACAATGCCTGCGAGCGGGCCTCGTGCCAGACGAGCGTCGATCCGACCCCCGGCACGCGATGGTCGAACAGCCGGATCGGGACGGTGGCGAACTCGGTTCCCCTGGGACCCAGCCGCGCGAGCGCCAGGCCGATGCGGGCCAGGTCGGCCACGTCCGTGCGCCCGTCCGTGCGCACCGACTTCAGCAGCGTGGCCGCGGTGCCGGCCGCCGCCACCGGATCGGCGAGCGCACCCTCGGCGGTCAGCCGAGTCAGCAGGTCGGAGACGGTGCGCTGCTGGCGCCGTACCCGGCCGAGGTCACCCGGGCGCCCGATGTGCCGCGCCCGGACGTACCGCAGCGCGCCGTTGCCGTCCGCGTGGTGCATGCCCGGTGTCAGGTCGAGTCCGGAGTTCTCGTCCTTCAGGTGCTTGTCGGTGCAGAGCGTCGCGCCGCCCAGTCCGTTGACCGCGGCCTCGAACCCGGTGAACCCGGTCTCCAGGTAGTGGTCCACGTGCAGCCCGGTGACCCTCTCGACCGTCCTGACGGTCAGCGTCCCGCCACCGCGGGCGTACGCACCGTTGATCTTGCCGCGGACGCCGCTTCCGTCGGCGTACTCGACGTAGGAGTCCCGGGGCAGCGACACCACACTCACCCGGCGACGGTCCTCCGACAGGTGCACGAGCATCATCACGTCCGTGCAGTTGCACCCCTTGCCCCCGACGTGCAGCCGCGTCTTCTCCGGGTTCGACAGCCCGGTACGGCTGTCGATGCCGACGACGAGGATGTTCGTCCCGCGTCCCGCCGGGGAAGGAGCGGCCGGCAGACCGGCCCAGGCCGCGCCCGAAACCAGCGTGGCGAGCAGGGTGATGGTGGTGGCGGTACGGAGCAACACGACCTCCCGGAGGCGGGGCGGGCCGGCGCGTCGGCATGTCGCCGTCGGCGCCTCGGCGGACCGGAGACCCGACGCTAGCGACCGCACCCCGCCCCGCCCCGCCCACACGCCGGAGACTGCTCCTGCCGGGGCACCGTCCGCACCGGAATGGAACGCCATGTGTCCACCGCGGGACGGCAGGAGCTCCGGGGGATTTCCGTAGAGGTCAGAGCATGAGCAGCAGCCGCGTGTGCGAAACGAGCTTCCGGTTCACGCTGGTGCTCTGTACGAATATCGTGAAGTCGTCGTTGTGGTCCGGCTTGACGCGTATTTCCACGTCCGGCAGGCCGAGCAGCGCCCGAGCCTCGGGTCCCGTGTACACCCGGTCCGTCTTCTTCTCCAGCACCGCAATCTGCTTCTGCGCCTGGACCTTCTCCGGCTTGCTCAGCTGATAGAACGCACAGCCCGTACGGTAGGTGTGCCCGCATTCGATGACCCAGTCCCGGATCGCCGCGTCACGAGCCACTGGAATCAGCTGGTATTTCGACGGATCCACGGGCGTGAGACCGGCCGCCTTGATGGTGTCCTTGTTGACCGCCTCCGCACCTGTGGAGAACACTGCCCGAGATCCGCGGATGCCCTGGGCGCGGCCCACCATGAATTTCTCGGTGGCCTGCTGGATGACCTGTCCGGCCTCTTCCAGACCCTGTGTGCTCGTGGCATCCCAGATGGCGATGTTCTCCTTCGGGAATCCGCACTGCATGGCCTCGCGCTTGCCCATCTGGTCAGGCACAAGGACGGCCAGAGTCCAGTTGTCCTCCTGCGTCTCGATCATCTCGGCCACGGCCTTCACGAGTTCACGCGCATTCCTGACAGGGGAATCCGGGCAGCGATGACTTGCGTTCTCCTGCCCGTCCGTCAGTACGAACGTCAGGAAGCTGTGGTCGCCGTACAGTTGAGCCGTCTGCGCCAGCTCCCGCTGTGACTTCAGTGCGGCCGCCAGCAGAGCCGTCATTCCGCCGACCCGGTACAGCTGCTTCAGCGACGGCATCCGCAGCACGTCCTTGTCGTATATGACGCACTCCACCTTGTCCGCGAAGACGTACACCGTGACGCGGGTTTCCTGGTCCAGTTCCCTCGATCGGCGGGCGAGGTATGCGATCTGCTGGTCGGCGACTTCGACGACCTTGCGGCTGAGGTGCGACATGGACGAACTGGCATCCAACACAAGAGCAACGTGATTGATGTAGTTCTGGCTTCCGGACATGGCAGCTCCCCCTCTTTCCGTCTTTCCGACTGGATGCTCCTACCGTCTCACCCACCACTGACAATCGACCTCGGCTCCCAGGGTGGATGACGAGCCCACCCCGCCAGGGGCGCGCAGTCGAACCGCGCAAGCGCTGTGCGGCCGAAGGGTGTTCGCGCCCCCGCCGGCTCTCCGTAGGCCGTGGGCCACCGGACTCCGGCCGTCCTGGGACAAGTCCGCTGCGCGATCCGGCACAGGCGCGTCGGAGCCCCGGGGCTGCTTGGGGAGCAGTGCCCCGGCCGGGAAGGGGGAGCCCGGCCGGGGCGCCACGGGTGTCAGTTCTCGGGGCACTCCTTCCACGCGAGGTGGTAGATGGTGCTGATGTCACCGTCGGTGGAGTCCATGGTCATGTAGCTGGTGGTGGCCGGGTTCGACGTGCCGGCGTTCACCCGGAGCTCGGTGTTGATGTTGAAGTTCCGCTGCACACCGCAGGGCGCCCAGACGAGCTGCGCCCAGTCGGTGTCGTCGGTGGCCTGCCAGTTGTCCTCGTACGGACCTCGGAAGGTGTGCGTCCGGGACGCGGTGTTCGGCGAGCCCTGGAAGTAGTACGAAGCCTTCTCGGTACTGCTCGCACCGGGCTGGAGCGACGCGTAGCCGCGGTAGTCGGCGCTGGCGATCGCGTAGGTGAACCCCTGGGGCACGTGCACCAGGAGGTTGAGCTGACAGTTCCTGCGGGCTGCCGTGGGGGAGGAGTTGCCGCCCACCTGAGCCAGGTACTCGCTGTAGGTGACGGTGAAGGCGGTGTTGTCCTCGGACACGGCGATGGCGGCGGTACCCAGGGGACAGCCGGAGCCGTTCACGGTGGCGATGTCGATGACGATCTTGTCCGGGGGCGGGTCGACGATCGACGACGGGCCTGCCTGTGCGGGCAGGGCCGAGGCGAACAGAGCGGCGATCGCTCCGCTTACCAGTAAGGGGGCTCTCATGGTTCTCCCATCCAGTGCTTCAGTGCCGGGCGAGCGCGGGCGCACGCGTGCGCCCGGTCGCGGGGTGGCGGTGCGGCGCGCCACAGAGGCGGGCGGCCGTCACGGACCTACTGCGGTGGATCGAGGCGCTGGTGGTGCGGAAGGGGTGGTGCAGCCGACAACGGTTGAAGCATCATGTACATGTCAGGCGCATCCCCGGGGCGCCCCGCCGGTGCGGGCGGGGGTGGTCGAATGCTAGAGGCCCGGGCACGGAAGGACAGTGCGGAGCCCGGCCAACAATCGCACCGCGAACACCCCTCCCTTTGGCTCGGAACAGCCGGTGGCGCCCCTGACGCCTCACACGAACCGGGCGGTCCGAGCAGTAGGTGGGCCCTGTAGGCAGGGAAACGCGCAGCCTGTGTCTGTGGCAGGACGGGGACTGGGCTGGTGCTCTGGGAAAGGTGACCTCTCAAAGCCCGCTACTTGTGGGGCCTTGGGTGGGGTGCAGTCGAGGGCAGCTGTCCAAGGCGGCGTCGATGAGCTCGTTCGCTTGCGCTGCTGACCCCCGGAGGAGTGTGCGGTGACGCTTTGGGCGGGCGGTCATGACCGGGGGAGAAGTCAGACGTCAGCAGTGCGAACCGGTCGCCTGGGCGCGGTGAGTGATGGGCTGCGGCCGGACTCGTACGCGCGCGTGCCGCGTCATGCGGCTGGGGCTACCAGCTTGCTGTCAGATCTCGTGAAGGTGACTGACCCTAAGCGAGTTGCTTCCGCATCAATGTGCACATCGTTTCGTAGCGACGCAACGATCCATCGGGGGCCTGCGCGTCCCATGAGTCCGGCTGACGGTCGAAGGCGACATAGCCGAGCCTTTCGTACAGCGCACGTGCGCGGGTGTTGCTTTCCTCCACAGCCAGCCCCGCTTGCCGCAGACCGCGGCTCCTGATCCGCAGTTCCGCGGCTTCGACAAGGAACGTGCCGATCCCACGCGACTGCAATGCGGGGTGGACTGCCAGCTGCCACAGAGTGCCGACGCCCTCCTTGGCCTGGTAGTCGACGCCGCCCTTCGCCACAGGGATGTCCGTCGCAGGGCAGACCGCGAGGTAGTCGACCTCGTTTCCTCCGCCGCGCTTCAGCCCCAGGCTCCTATCCCTGACCCGCGGTGCAAAGTTGGCCGGTCAGCGCTTCATGACCACGGTCTTCTTGGTTGTCGGGAAGCACACCGCCTGCCACCCGCACCAGCGCACGCCCGCGGAGCCGGTGAGTAAGAGAGCGAGAGAGCTGAACGAGTTTCCTGCCCGCCGCGCACCTCGGCTTCACCGCGTGATTCCCCTAGCCTGGAACGACCACAGGGCGGCGTTCGACGGGGGTGGGTGCCGCATGACGACCCAGGACGCTTCAGCGCGGCGGCCCGAACTGGACGCCATCCGGACTCTGGTCGTCATCGGCCTGGTCTTCTTCCACTCGGCACTGGTCTTCGACACTCGCGACGACTACTACGTGAAGAACGCCGAGACCACCCAGGCGACGACAGCCGTCGCCGGGCTCGCCGTCGTCTGGGCCATGCCGATGCTCTTCCTGATCGCCGGGCTAGGCGCCTGCCACTCTCTGCGTAGGCGAGGGGCCGCCGGCTTCACCCGCGAGCGGCTGTTGCGGCTCGGCCTCCCGCTCGTGGTTGCGACCGTGCTGCTGATCCCGCTGCCCGTCTGGCTGCGGGAGCGAGCCGCGGACCCCGCGTACGACCAGTCCTACGCCGACTTCCTGCCGCGCTTCTTCGACGTGCGGTGGGAGTGGTCGGACGCGCCGTTCGTGCTGGAGGGCGAGTACTTCGAGACCGGTCATCTGTGGTTCGTGGTCCTGCTGTTGGCCTTCTCCCTCCTCCTTGCCGGGCTGGCCCTTCTGGCGAAGGGGGACGTCCGGCCGACCCTCGGCGCTCTCGTACGCCGACGCGGAGCGATCCTGCTGATCCCCGCCGTCCCGCTCACCCTCATCTGCGCCTTCGTCGGCTTGGAGGAATCCTTCGCGGGCTGGAGCCGCTGGGCGTATCTGCTGTTCTTCCTGTACGGGTTCGGGCTCGCCGCCGACGAACGGATCCGCACGGCCATGCGCCGCGACGCCGTGCCCGCGGCCATGCTCGGCCTCGCCCTCTTCCTCACCGGCCTCCCGCTCTTCCTGCTCGCGGGCGAGGCCGAGGACGGTGATCCGTTCACGGACATGACCGGTCTCGCGATCGGCGGCCGCGCGCTGTACGGGGCGGCGGGCTGGTGCCTGCTGGTCGCGATCCTCGGCCTCCTGGACCGACGGGCGGCCCGCCGAGCACCCCGCCCCGCCGACCGGTCGCCCGGCCGCGGT
The DNA here is from genome assembly GCF_040645695.1 of Streptomyces sp. NPDC046712. Classification (NCBI taxonomy): domain Bacteria; kingdom Bacillati; phylum Actinomycetota; class Actinomycetes; order Kitasatosporales; family Streptomycetaceae; genus Streptomyces; species Streptomyces sp. NPDC046712. Next base: position 135,162 of record NZ_JBEYYW010000007.1, read on the forward strand.
CTGCGGCTGTACGGCTATTTGGCAGCCGGGGTGCTGCCGCTCTACGTCCTCCACCAGCCCATCGTCGTCGCCGTCGCGTACGGGGTCGTCGGCTGGGAGGCGCCGATGCTACTGAAGTACCTGGTCATCGCGTTCGGTTCGCTGGGCCTGACGATAGCCGCCTACGAACTCCTGGTACGCCGCACCCGGGCGACCCGCCTCCTCTTCGGCGTACGCGAGCCTTCCCGGGAGACGTACACGCCGAGCCACAGGTCGGGGCCGAAGGTCGTGGACAGCCGGGGCGGCGACGCCGCGGGGCAGTAGGTTGCCCGTACCTGCCGCATGTCGATCAGCGCAGAGATGAGAGCAGCCACCAGGCCGGACGGCAGGCTTCGACAAGCCGACATCTGGGCCGCGCGGACGAGCGGTCCGCGCAGAAGCCGATCGACGCCCATGGTGACTTCCCCACCGACCTGGAAGCCGGCCTCGATGCGCAGCCCGCTCCGGCCCCCGGGGGCCGGAGCGCCGCCGCGTGAGCGCGTCCCTGCGGCCCTGGACCCTCGAGGTCACCGAACGGGCAGGCCAGTGCGATCCCACCCTGGACGATCTCGACGTCCCACTCGCCGCGATCGCCCGCCACCAGGCCGAACTCCTCCACCAAGCCGTCCCCTAAGGCCCGTGCGCTGCGCGCCGCAGCGCTCATTCACACCCTCGGCCGCTGCCGCCGGCAGGAGCGTTCCCACCTCGTCGGCCGGCGGCGCTCCCTCGGCTTGGCAGGGGCATGCTCGAGGCTTCCGGACGTGTTCGCCTGGGTGCCATCACGCGTCCGTGGCGACGGAATCATCACGATCCGGCTGAGACCTCACCACTCTCTGACCGACCGCTTAGCATGGTGTTCGCCGGGAAGGACGCTGCCGGCTTTCGCCTACGGCGACCGGCCCGGAGAAGGACCCCGCGCTCCGCGCAGCGCACGTCGGCACCTCGCGCCGGCACCGCACGTCGAGCACGTCCGCACCTCGCGTCGGCGCCGCATCGAGCACGTCGGCACCTCGCGCGGTGCTCTCGCACCCCGTCCACCAGGAGCGTCCATGCACCGTAGTTCCGCCCCCGGCAGCGCCACGGACCCGTCCTCCTCGCTCGAGCTCTTCGACCGTGCATGCCGGCGGCTTCTCGGGTACGGCACGGTTTTCACGGACGCCGTCCTGGAGAAGATCCGCGCCGAGGTGCCGTACTACGCCGACCCGATGCTCGCGCCGCCCGACGTGCGCGAGACGGTGGGAACCGGCATCCGCCACGGGCTGGAGACCGGAGTGGATCCGAGCAGGATCGTGGACGTCGAGCGGTTCACCAGAGAGCTGGGCATGCGGCGCGCGGAACAGGGCCGCCCCCTCGACGAGGTCCTGCACGCCTTCCGTGTCGCCGGATCCGAAGTCTGGAGCGGGATGATCGACGTGGTGGAGCGGGAGGGCCTGGGCGACGCGCGCCGACTGGTACACGTCGCCGAGCTGGTGTGGAAGAGCAACGACCGCGACGCCGTCCTGGTCGCCGACGCCTACCGACAGGTCATCGAGGGAGTGGCCGGCCGGCACGCCGAACGCGTACGTCTGATCCTCGCCGCCCTGCTGGAGACGCGTCAGGAACCCGAGTTCACCCGGAGCGCGGCCGACATCCTCGATCTGCCGCTCGACGACCTGTACGCCGTCGCGGTCGCGGAGGCGACACCGCCGTACGGCCGCGTGCCCCGGTCCGCTCCGGAGCTGAGGGGCATACGCGTCCTGCGGCATGCCTGGGGTCAACGGGCCGTGTTCGTCGCCCACTTGGGCGACCTGCCACTGGAGGCGTTCGCCTCCGGCCTCGTCGCCGGCCCGGGGCTCCGCATCGGGATCAGCCCGGTGGTCCCCGGCCTGGAGAGTCTGGCCCGCGCCCGTGACATGGCGGGACTCGCTCTTCGCACCTGCCGGCGCGACGGGGAGGTCGTCCGCCTCGACTCCCGCCTGCCGGACGGACTCCTTCTCTCGCGGCCCGAGCTGTCCAACGAACTCGTCCGCCAGGTGCTGCGGCCCCTGTACGACCTGGAACCCGCCGACCGCGACCTGCTGTTCGACACCATCGGCGTCTGGATCGAATGCGGTGGCTCCACCGTCCAGGCGGCTCGGCACATGTTCTGCCATCGCAACACCGTGCTGAACCGCCTGCGCCGTATCGAGCAGATCACCGGCCTCGCGCTTTCCCGCCCCCGCGACCTGGTGCAACTCACCCTCGCCCTCGACGCCCACCGCCTGCTGGGACCGTCCGCGGCAGCGCGCTCCGCCGACGACGCACAGCGGCGTCGCCCACCGGCCTGACTCTCCTTAGCGGCCTCTCCCTTGGCCCTCGGCTCGCTTGGCCGTCGGCTCCCTTGGCTCTCGGCTCCCTTGGCCGTCGGCTCGCTTCGCCCTCGGCTCCCTAGGCCCTCGGCTCCCTAGGCCCTCGGCTCCCTCGGGCCTCAGCTCCCTTGGGCTACGGCACAGTCAGACCTGTCGGGTGTTGGGAACGGACACCGGTGCGGGCGAAGCGCATGGACGAGGCGAGGGGCCGGGTGCTCTGGTGAGCCTCGTTCAGAGGCGATCCACCCGCACCCAGGCGCGCCAGGAGAGACCGCTATGACCTATCCGTACGTCCCCCGCTCCCCTCATCACTCCCGGCCTCGTCGTCCAGGCCTGTCCTTCGCCGTGATCAACGGAACGGCCTTCGCCGTGCATCTGCTGCTCGTCTGCTCCGCCGCCGACTTCATGGCCGCCCCTGTCCAGGGCGAAGTCGGCATCGGCGTGCCGGCGCTACTCCTCCAGGCAGTGCTGCTGGTGTGGACGGCGGCGCGCTACGACCGTCGGGCGGACGAGTCCCGGACGGGCAGCCGCCACGCCGCGCACGAGCACGGGGAGTACTGATGAGACCCGCGATCCCGCTCGCCGCGCCCGGCACCCTGGACACGGACACCCAGGCACTGATCCTCGCCTGCTTCGTGGCGTTCATCGTCCCCATCCTGTTCCTGTGCGTCCTCAGCGGCCCGCCGAGGGACCGCGTCAACGACTTCTACACGGCGGGCCGCACACTGCGGCCCCTGCGAGGGGCTCTCGTCCTCTCCGGCGTCTACCTCTCCTCGGCCACGGTGCTCGGCACCACGGGAAGCGTCGCCGTCTTCGGGTACGACGGCCTGTTCATCGCGCTCTGCACCGTGCTCTCCCTCGGCGTACTGCTTCTGCTCGCCGTACCCCTGCGCGAGCGCGCCGGCTACACCCTGGGCGACACGTTCGGCCTGCGTGCCCCGGGACGAGCGGTGAGGATCGCGGTCGCCGTCGTCACCCTCTGCACCTGCGTCCCCTATCTGGTCGTGCAGCTCTCCGGGGCGGGAGTGACCACCGCGGCGCTGCTGGGGATGTCCGGTCCGGGCATCGAGAAGACGGCCGTCGTCATGATCGGTACTCTCGTCGTCTGCACCACGGCGTTCGGCGGCATGCGCGGTACGGTCGTGATCCAGGTGATCAAGACGGTGGTCCTGCTCTGCATGGCCGTGGGCGTGTCCGCTGTGCTGCTGCACCGTTTCCACTGGAGCCCCGACTCCCTGATCGCCGCGGCCGGACAGGGAAGCGGTCGTCCCGTCGACTACCTGCGCCCTGGCCTACGCTTCGGCAGCAGCGCCGAGCCCGCGGGCACCCTGGACTTCATCGGTCTCATGATCACCATCGTCTTTGGCGTCGCCTGCCTGCCCCACGTCGCCCTGCAACTCGGAACGGCTCCCGACGCCGCCACCGCCCGCCGAACCGTGCGCCACACCCTCACGATCGTGGGCGTGTTCTGCTTCACCACGGCTCTCATGGGCTTCGCGGCCTCGGCGTTGATCGGCGCGCCGGCGATCCTGGCCGCCGACCCGGGCGGAAACAGCGCGCTGCTGATGCTCGCCGGCGAACTGGCGGGCGGTTCGGGCGCCGATGCCGACGGGGCGCTGCTCGTCGTCCTGGTCGCCTCCGGCGTCTTTCTCACCACACTGGCCGTTGTCGCGAGCGTCACCCTGGCGGCAGCGGGGACGATCGCCCACGACCTGTACACCCACGTACTGCGCCGTGGGCGCACCACCGAGGGCCGGGAAGTGGCCGCCGCCCGCCTGGCGTCCGCCGGCGTCGGCGTCCTGAGCATCGCCCTGGCGGTCTGGGTCCAGGGGTGGAACGTTCAATTCCTGACGGCTCTCTCCCTCGCGGTGGCCGCCTCCTCCCTGCTTCCGGCACTGGTGTACTCCCTCTTCTGGAAGGGCTACACCCGGACCGGCCTGCTCTGGACGTTGTACGGAGGTCTGGGCTGCGCCGTCGGGCTGCAACTGTCCAGCCCGGTCTTCTCCGGCAACCCCTTGGCGCTCTTTCCTGACTGGCACGTCGACTGGTTCCCGCTGCAAACGGTCGTCCTCGTGTCGATGCCTATTGCCTTCCTCCTGGGCCGGCTGGGCAGCACCGGCGCATGGCGACGCGCCACTCCTCCAAGTCAGCGCCCGGGGCATGGTCCTGGCTATGGCCCTGGCCCTGACGAACGTACGCAGGCGGAGGCGTTCTAAGGAGCCGACCCGACCCGCGATCCTGCCCGAGCCAGGAGGCCCCCCGAGGCGGTCGGCCGCAGTGCTCCATGCGGCAGTCACCGCCGTGTGGGCCTGCGTCGTGCGCGCCGCGATGTCCCCGGTCCACGCGAGCGGTGAGCAGGCCGCCGCAGCGGTGCGGCGGCCCCTCCGGCGAGCCGGTCTGCCGTGTTGCCCGAGGTGACACGGCTGGCACCCCGCTTAACCCACCGGAACGACGGACGCTCCGGTGCAGCGGGCGAGGCACGAGTGGCTGCTGCGGAAAGGCGCGGGGGAGGCGCTTCGACAGCGTCGGCGGTGGGGGACGACGCCCTCGGCGTAGATGAGGACGAGGCGTCCCCGTTCAAGGGCCTTCGCGGCGAGGCCGAGAGCGTCCGAGGCGCGGCGATCGTCGCGGATCACGGGGATGTGGCCTTCGCGGGCCCGTGCTCGGCCGAGCACGGGGATGCGCCACAGACCCGCGGCGGCCAATACGACGGGCGGCACGCCGAGTCAGGTCGGCGCGCCGGTCGAGCGGTTATCTCGAAGGCGGCTTTGACGCGGAGCCACCCTGAGTCCGAGCGCGTCGATACCGGGAATCGGCGGTGCCATCCTGGCGCCCCACGGCGAGGCGCCAGGACTACGTTGACCGTGCCACCACGTTGCGAAGCCAGATCGTGAGGCTGCGGCGGATACCGTGCAAAGGAAGACCTAGCCACGTTTGTCGGTACCTGCGCGCGGAAGTCCTTTGAGCCGGTTGATCGCCCGCTCGACGGTGTTGCGCATGCGGGAGCGGCCATCCGCGCTCAGGGGAAGCTTGGTGGTGAGGCCGCCGCGCGAGCGGCCGAACGCCTCGCCTTCGGCACCACGCCCGCCGGGAGGTCGACCAGTTCCATTCGGACACGAGGAGTCTTGATCGCCCTGGCGAGGCCCCTTTGAGGCTCGACGGTGGTGCCACACGTGCTCGGGCGCGTGCTGCTGGGCCAGTACCGAGGTCGAGTCCACGGATACGACCCAGTCGATATCACCGACCGCGTCGGGCTCGGCCTGCACCCGCTGGAGCACGAGCACCCAGGTGCCGCCGCCGACCAGCGGCGATACCGCTCGTGCACTGCTTTCTACGGCCCATAAACCTCCGGCAGGTCCCGCCACTGCACACCGTACTGATCCGGAGCAGTACCCCGTTGATCACCTGCCGGTGACCCCGTCACCTGCCACAACGCCCGCCGCTACTCGCCGGCAGGAGTGGCCGAAGCCGCTCCCACTGAGCATCCGTCAGGTCATCGATGTCTCCCACAGTCCTACCCACGACTGGACTGATCGTCAGGGGGGCTGAATACGGTAGAGGGGCACGGTCGAGTGAGAGGACGCGAGACGTGGACGTATATGAGGCCGTGGACAGCCGCAGGGCTGTGCGGGCGTTCAGCGATGAGCCCGTATCCAAGGAGAGACTCGAACGAGTGCTGACCGCAGCGACGCGGGCTCCTTCGAGCGGGAACCTCCAGCCGTGGCATGTGTATGTTGTGACCGGCGAGCCCTTGGCCGAACTGAAGAGGCGCGCGACGGCCAGGGCACTGGCGGGAGACCCGGGTGATGACCGGGAGTATCCGATGTACCCGGCCGAACTGACGTCACCGTATCTGGACCGCTTTTCCGCCGCGGCCGCCCAGCGGTACAGAGCGCTGGGCATCGAGCGCGACGACCCCGACAGGCCCAAGAAGATCGCCGCCTTGAACTCGGAAGCGTTCGGGGCGCCGGTTGTCCTCTTCTGCTACATCGACCGGACGATGGGGCCCGGACAATGGGCTGACGCGGGGATGTACCTGCAGACGGTCATGCTGCTGTTGAGGGCGGAAGGGTTGCACAGCTGCCCCCAGGTCATGTGGACCATGTACCACAAGACTGTCCGCCAGATAGTCGGAGCTGATGGCGGGCTCGTACTTTTCTGTGGTGCCTCAGTGGGATACGAGAAGGAAGGTGTGCCACGGCTGCGTACCGGGCGAGCGGACATGACGGAAACAGTGAGCTTCATCGGAGTGTGACCGCTGGATGGTCAAGATCGACAGGACGGGTCCTAGGCACTGTTTGAGACGTGCAGTCCCAGCCCGCCCGGCCCGCTGGCTGCTTATCCTTGTGGCCATGACTGCCCAGCCTCTGGAGCCCTCTCCGCGCCCTGCTCCTTCAAGTGAGCTCCGCGCCTCTCACGACGACCGGGAAGCAGTGGTGGAGCAGCTGCGCGATGCGGCAGCCGAGGGGCGAATCGATCTCGATGAGCTGGATTCACGCCTGGAGCAGGCGCTGAAGTCCAAGACCCACGCCGAGTTGGCCGTCCTGACCGCCGACTTGCCGAGGCTGAATTCCTCTGAGAGCCAGCCGCCGCTGGTGCTCAAGGGCGGCATGTATGGCGCGTCTCGAGGCCCCGGGCGCTGGGAGGTTCCCAGCCACGTGATCGCTCACGGAGGCGTGGGGGGTGTGAAGGTTGACTTCACCCGAGTTGAGTGCCGCCTCAGGGAGGTCGCAGTGGAGGCGTACGGGGAGACATCTGGTGTCACGATCGTCATCCCCGACGCCTGGGCCGCAGACACCAGCGGCATGGATCCCGGCGTCGGCGGCCTGAAGGACAAGACCACTCCCGACCGGCTCCCGGGAACTCCGCTGATCCGGCTCACTGGGTCCGGCGGGGCGGGAGGAGTAATCATCCGACACCCCAACCGCCGGGAACGGAGCAAGCTGCACAGCAACCCGACGCAGGGCTAGGACGCGCGCCAAGGCGTTGATCAAGATCTGAAACGATCTTGGAATGGCTCGTGGCGAGCTGACGGGCCAACAGTGCGCGCCGCTGGAGCGGCTGTTGCCGCCGATATCGAGATGGGGCCCCACGGGGTTGGCCGGCAGGCCCTCGACGGGATCTGGTGGCGTGCTCGCACCGGCTCGCCGTGGCGGGACATACCCGAGCGGTACGGTCCGTGGAGGACCTCATACACGCTCTACCGCTGACAGATCGATGGCACTTGGGCCAGGGTCTTGAAGAAGTTGCAGGTCAAGGCCGATCGTCGCCGGCAGATCCCGCACACCATTCCGGAAAAGCGCGACCAGGCCGGGCACCGCCTTCGCAGGGGCTCGACGGTGGTCGCCCGCCCGGCTTCGACCGTGAGCGATACAAGGCCAGGCGACAACGTCGAATGCCGGATTGGGCTCCTTGAGCGGGCGAGAGGAGTCGCGACGGCACCTGGGACCGGATCCTGTGGGCGGTCCAGGCCGACACCGATCTGGCGGGCCGGCTCGAGACAGCCCCGCGGGTCCCAAAGAAAGAGCGACGCCTCGAAACCACCGCCCCGACGAGGGACTCGGCCGGTCCCGGGGCGGTCTGACCTGCAGGATCCACCTCGCCGGCGAGGGTGGCTGCCGCCCGCTGACCCTGCTGGTCACCCCAGGACAGTGGGGCGACGCACCTCAGTTCACCGAAGTCCTCGCTCGGATCCGTGTCGCCCGGCCCGGCGGCGGACGCCCCCGCACCCGGCCGGACCACGTCAGCGGCGACAAGGCATACAGCTCACGCCGCAACCGCAGCCACCTGCGAAGACGCCAGATCAAACACACGATCCCAGAACCGAAGGACCAGCGGGCCAACCGCAAACGCCGCGGCAGCAAGGGCGGCCGGCCCACCGGCTTTGACAGCAAGCTCTACAACCGCCGCAATGAAGTCGACCGGACCATCAACCGGCTCAAACACCACCGGGCCGTCGCCACCCGCTACGACGAACGCAAACGCGCCTACGTATTCCCCGGCACCGTCACCACAACCGCCATCAGACTCTGGCTCCGCGCATGATCCGCTGCACAGAACCTAGGCCCGTGTCTCCTCAAGCAGCTGCGATGGTAACGGGATGGCCCTCAAGGGCGCGGCCGAGCGGGTGCAGGGCGGGTGGCGATCATGTGTGTGCAGATTGCTTGGTGTTCCGGGTACCGGGCGATGATTTCAGTGAGTTTGGCGTTCTTCTCCACGGTGGTCGGCAAGGGCCATACATCCTGGTGGAGAGCCATGTGGAGGCGGGCGGTGTCGTCCGCCCGTCGCACCCAGTCATCGAGAGTGCGCCGCAGCGAAGTACCGTTGTCAGTACCGGACCATTGCGCGACTCCTAGGAACGTGGTCGCCTCCCTCACCGCGACGCGGCCTGTGGCCACGGCCTGCGCGACGATCTCGGCGATGTCGTCCGCGCCGTAAGCCTCGATGAGGTCGTCCACAGCGTCGAAAAGTTCGTCAGGTAGTTCAGCGGACTCGTCCTCCGGGACGTGCACAGGGGTGCGGCAGTGCTCCGGTCTCAGCTCCAGCTGATCCGCCGGACAGCCCCTAGGGGGCTTGCCCCCGCCGTCCAGGGGCACGTGGATCGGCCCTGGGCCTTGGCGGCTCTCGTTCTTTTGGCGGTCGTCGTTTCGGTGCGCGTCACCCGGGAAGGTCGGGCTCTGCGGGGCAGTAGGGGAGAGCGAAGGGCAGACCGAGGTCGGCGGGCAGGAGAGCGCCGACCCAGGTGTCCCTCAGGGTGTTCCTGTTGGTCTGCGCCGCGCGGAGGGTGCCTTCCCCGACGAAGCCGACCTTCTCTGCTACGGCCCAGGAGGCCATGTTCCCGGCCTCTGCTCTCCACTCCAGGCGCTGGACTCCTCGTTCGTTGAAGGACCAGTTGGCCAGGGCGAGTACCGCCTCCGTCGCATAGCCTCGGCCTCTGTGCTCCGCCACGGTCCAGTACCCGATTCCCCATGTGTCAGCGTGACGGTGCACGTTGACGGATGCCACCAGCACTCCGCTTTCCCGGTCCTCCACCGCGAAGTGGTACATCGTTTCGTCGCGCCAGCCACGCGGCACCAGTTCGCGTAAGTAGAAGGCGGCGTGCTGCCGTTCGTATGGCTCGGGAATGTCCGTCCACCGCTGAAGGTCGGGATCCTGGCAAGCTGCGAAGACCGCGTCCTCGTCCCTGGGATCATGCGGGCGTAAAAGCAGACGCTGCGTCGTCAGCGAGACGGGTTCCATGGGCGGTAATTCTGACGCTCACTCACACACTCGGCCATCGATTTGTGACATACCTCGGACCGTCACGTAAGCTGATCTTGTCTGCGAAATGATCACGAGCCGTGGCGCGTGGAGATCTGACCGACGAACAGTGGGCCCGACTGGCAACGCTCTTACCCAAGGGCAGGAAGACCGGTCGGTCGCCGATATGGACCCAGCGGCAGTTGGTCAACGGGACACGGTGGGGAATCGAGCCGGGACGCGGTGGCGCGATGTGCCCGAACGGTACGGTCCGTGGGACCGGGTCTATGACCTGTTCAGGCGCTGGCAGCGCAACGGCACCTGGAAGTCATCTTCACCCGAACTGCAGGCCCAGCGGACGCAGAGGACCTGATCACGTGGGATGTGAGCGTCGACTCCACTGTCTGCCGGGCCCACCAGCACGCCGCCGGACCGGGAGGAATGGGGATCGTCAGAAGGAGCCGCCCGGCGGCATCGACACCGAGCCGGCCGACCACGGACTCGGACGCTCGCGCGGCGCGCCCCGGCGGTCGCCAGCCGTCGACAACGCCCCTGAGCTGATTCCACCCTTGCGACGGCCCATCTGCCACCGTCGTCTGGGCAGGGCGTAACTCCGGCGACAGCGGCGATCCGGATGGATACGCTGACCCGCCATGATCAGCTGAAAGGTGCCGCGATGAGCCAGTACTTCGACATCGGCGATAAGACCCTGTGGAACCCGTCCAACGGAGCTTCCCGCATGTTCCAGTGCCAAGTAGCCGTCTTCGAGTCGGAGCTGGGAATCCCATCGGGAATCGGGCCGATGGAGAACGACGAGTGCCAGATCGACCCCGCCGCCTTCAAGACGTTCGTCAACGCGCTGCTGGCGCAGCACCGAAGAACGAGCCACGCCATCATCCTCGCGCTCTCTGAAAACTTCATCGCCATCGTGCTGGTTCTCGCAGAGCGCGCTGGGATCGGGGTGGACTGGGCGCAACTCGGAGCAAGCCCCGAAGCCGCGCTTGAAGACGTACAGGTTTCCGCCGTCACAGGGATGTCGGCCCCGGCGGAAGGCGGAGCTTGGAGAGCGGGCCTGTGCGAGAAGGCACGGGAGCTGGGGCGGCGAATGCCCCGTTGACCGTAGTAGGCGCGCACGACGAACCGGTCGCAGCCCGCCGTCGACAACTCGGTGCTGCTCTACGACCCTGGGCTGGGACGCAACAGGGGGCCGGAGCCCGCCTCACGACGGCCGGGGCCACGGGAGCCCCTCTCTGCGGCGACGGCTGTGGACGTGGGCCAACGGCGGACTGCGTCTTGGGGCGTCGGCGAACTCTCGGGCGGGGTGCGCAAGAGAGCTCAGCCACCACGACACTGGGTGAGAAAGCTCGAGTGGGCCCGGGCCGTGGTCGTAGCCCGTGATGGTGAACCTGCGGCCGGCGCGGCCGCGAGCGGCTGTAGGTGCGGAAAGCTGGCCGGGTGCGTTGGATCATGCCTCTTGCCCTCGTCGCCCTCCTCGGAGTGGGCGGTTGTGTGTCGGTCGACTCATACCGGCCACCGCAGCAGCCCCAGTTGGCGCCCGCGGAGGCGCGCTCGCCTTCACCGCTCGCCGTTCCGCCGACCCCGGCCCCGGCACGCGAGGAGTTGGCCTTCACCGGTCCCAGCACGCCGGAAGTGCCGGCGAGCACCAGGAGGACGAGGAGTTCGACGACGCCGTCTCCCCGCCCCGCCGCACACCGCACACCGTCTCGCCCCCGCCTCCAGCGTCCGGCCCCGCGCCCTACCGCGACCGTGCGAAAGACGAAGCAGCCCGCAGCCACATCCCGGCACGTGCCTGTCCATCAGGCGCCGTACGACATGAGGCAGATCTGTGCTGCCGCCGACAACGTGGTCTCCCCGTCGATCGCAAAGCTCTGCCGATCCACCTACAACAGGTGATCCACTCCGCTGCTCTCGAATTGACGCGGCTCGATCAACCGGTCCGCCGCCGACTTCGGTACCCGAACAACGGTACGAGCACTCGGCCCCAGCCCGTGGACGGGGCCATCCATGACGGCTCCAACGCCTTGATCACACCAGCCATACCGAGATCATCTCCTGCGGCGGGGTAGCTCTGCGCGACGTCCCGCGGAATCCGATGGTGCGACGCAACTTCGGCGTCAAGAATCGGCTGATGCATGAAGTGAAGCTGTCCGACGGGATCATCACTCTGTCGCCGTTGCGCCTGGACGATGTGGAGGCGCATCTCACGGGGGAGGATGAGTTGCTGGTGCGCTGGCTCAACGGCGGTGCAAGCACGCGCGAGGGCGTTGAAGCCTACTTCCGGCACTGTCGGGAACAGTGGAAGACCGCCGGTCCGCTCCGCGCTTTCGGCATCCGGGTGGGCGCCGACGAGGCGCTCGTGGGGACGATCGATCTGCGGTTCGCAGGAGAGGGGTTGGCTTCCGGCCAGGTGAATGTCGCATATGGCCTCTATCCGTCTTGGAGGGGGCGCGGCCTTGCTACCCGCGCGGTCCTCCTGGCGTCCCAATACGCGGCCGCTGAGGGCGGGGAGGAGGCGGTGATACGGGTCGATCCGCAGAATCCCGCATCCGCTGCAGTCGCGCGGCGGGCAGGGTTCACCCTCGGCAAGCAGCCGCGGAGCAACGACGCCACACGGTTCGACTGGTTCATCCGGGACCTGCGCGACGCACCCCAGTGACGACCAGGAGTCACGGGACGCCCCCATGGGCGAGCAGACTGGTGGCGGACGGCGGAAGGCCTCACTGATCGCCGGGTCGACGAGGCCTCGAGCGAGGGTGAGTCAGTGGGACGAGACGAAGCCCGCTGACTGGTCGCGGCGGAATGGTGAGCCGGGGCTCTCCGGCGTCCAGCCGTCGGTGAGGGCGGCGCGGATGGTGTCAGCCGCCTGGGCAGGCAGGATCGGGCTGCTTCGTGTGCCGAACCACTTGCTCGGGTGCGGTTGGTTGCTGGTAAGCGCGAGTGTGGTGCCGGGAGTGGCGGCGTGCTCGACCGCGTAAGTGAGGGGCGACCGGGGCCCATCCCTGGTCGTAGCTCGGGCGTCCGCGCAATCGCAACCCGTAGACGGTGCCGTCTAGCGGACGGGTATCAGGTGAGGGTCTGACGGTGCCCCGATCGCCCTGAGCCGTATGACAGTCGAATGTGGCCGTGCCCCCACCCGGGAGTGCGGTCGGGCACGCATTCGGACGGGGCGTCATCGCCGCAGGGTCTACACCGGCTGCTACAGCCAGCGCACCGGAGCGCTGCGGGGCATCGATTTCGAGGCCGGGGAGCGGTGCCGGGCCAACGAGCTCACCGTCACCTGGAACCAGACTGGTCCGCAAGGTCCTGCCGGCCCGCAGGGTGAGGCCGGGCCGACGGGCACCCTCAAAACCACCCCCGTATTCGGCGAAATCGTCACGGTGCCCCTGGCCGAGAGCCGTTCCAGCTTCGCCATCTGTCCGCCCGGTCAGACGGCGATCTCCGGCGGTCACGGTTTGGGCGACAGGCTTGTCCCTGCTGTCTCCAACCGGATCACCACCAATACACCCAACGACACATGGCAAGTCGTGATGCACCACCCCGCCAATGATCCTCGAGGCACCCCCAACAGCGGTCGGGCCATCGCGTATTGCGCACCATGACCGCGTAGCTCGCCTTCGCGATCGGCTGTCGGCGCGCCGGCCTTCCTCCGATGACGACAGGCTGTGGCGTCTGCTCGCGGCAGGACGATCGCTGGAACGTCAGTTGTCGTCGTTCGCTTCAAAGTGCCCCGGGGGGAGGCGACTTACTGTTGTTCTCGCGAGTGAGGTGGGCTTCGTCCGGCCCTCACCGCGATTCCGCCTCACGAACGTGCTCTGTGGCACGTCCCACTGCCGGAAATGGGTCATGAGTGCCGCCGGAAGTGGGTAGGGACGTCCACCATGACAGGGTTCCGGCACGCCTTCCGAACGCTACGATCTGGCCGCTGCCAGGCCGCGTACGGAGCAGGGGGCCGGGCTGGGGAAGCAGGGGGACATCGTGTCGTTGGATGAGAGCTATTCCCTGGGTATCGGGTGCCGCATGAGCGTGGAGAGCGGGCTCAGCTCGGCCACAGTGAAGTGGAGCGTGGCCGCCTTGTCGACGCCGGAGATGCTCCGCCCGGAGCGAGGCGACGAGGACGTGACGTTCGCATGCCCGCGGTGCACGAAACTGTTCTCGGTCAGGGTCGAGAGTGAAGCCAAGGCGCGCGTCAAGCGTCGGATCTACCTGGTACTCGGATGGGCGCTCCTGCTCTCGCTGCTGGTCACCGTACCCATGCTCTTCCATCTGGGAGGACAGACCCGAGAAGAGTCGGACCAGTCGACGAACCCTGTCGGCATCCTTTTCGCACTCGTCTCCGTGGGCTTCGTCGCCGGCCTCACGTTCCGGGCCCTCGGCGCCAGGTACGAAGGCATCAAGAAGTTCCGCCTCGTCCGGCAGGACGGCACGAGGACCGCGTGGGTGCAGGGTCACCGCATGTTCTGAGCTCTCATCGTTCGGATGCTCAGGACACCCTGATCGCCATGGCCGCACCCTGCGCGCGAACCGGGTGCAGTGCTTACGCATCATCACGTTCGCCACTCAGGGGGATGCGACACGACACGCGCGCGGCTACGTGGCGAGTCGGGCCTCGGGACAACGGCTGACCGGAACCTCGGCGCGGGAGCGGGCCGCCGGCGGCGATCCTGCCGCCGGCAGCCCTGGGTGCGTATCTCGGGACGGATAGGAGTGAGTGCCCCGTGGACGAGAAAGACTCCCTCTGGGGGCACGGCACGCCGCACGGAACGTCCGGCGGCGGGGAGCCTTCCAAGGGGGGACATCATGAGCGCCGACGAAGATCGCGACGCCCGCGACGAGGAGGCCCGTCGCCGGCAGAACAGGTACTGGGCGATCGGCATGACGATCGCCTTGATCGCGTTCGGTCTCTTTCTGATCTCCATCTACGAAGACCCCGGCCCGATCTGCGGCACCGGTCAGGACAAGGGGCCGTGCTGAACGCGCCTCCCATTGCACCGGTGGATCGGCCGATGCGGTAGGCGGGTCGGGGGCCTTTCCCTCAGCCAACCGTCCTTCTGCGGTCGGCTTCTTCAGAGCACGTCGTAGCTGGAGCCGAGTGCCGTTGGCCGAGCCGCTGCCCGTCGCGTTGAGGCGCCCCCGCCCGCACCGGCACCAACCAGGGGCTGCAGCCCCTGGCCCACATCGTCAGCGTCGACGCAACCGGCGCTCCATGTACTCGGGCGGCCTTGTGCATGCCGGGGGTGATTCGCCGTCTCTCCACCGCTGGTCAGGACGTCGGAGGGCGCCAGTCCGGGCGTCGGCCGCTCAGGCCCACCACGCGGTCGAGCAGCGGCGCGTCGTGCGGGACCAGGACGACCGGGCCGAAGAAGCCCTCCTCGGCCGAAGCGTCTTCCTCCGGAGTCAGCAGGGCCTCGGACACCGCCAGTTCCTCCTTGCTCACCTCGTACGCCTGGCCTGTCGCCCGCGCGAGGTCCCAGCCGTGGATCACCAGCTCGTTCAGCGCAACCATGCCCATGACGGAGGCCGGCATCTCGATGCCGCCCGCCTGAGTGTCCCCTTCCCACGCGCCTGGCTCGCGCCAGGCCGCTGCCAGCGCGTCCAGCGCCTCAGGCAGCCCGGTACGCCAGTCGTCCGCCAGGACCGGCCGGACCGACCCGGGCGGCGTGCTGGTCGTCGGCCCGAAGTCCTTGCGGGCCGCGTCGCGGAAGGACACGCTCAGCCCCGCGAGATGCGCGAGCACATCCCGTACCGCGTACTCCGGACACGGCGTCGGGTCCCCGAGCCGCTCGTCGTCGATGCCCTCGGCGAGCCGTGCCACCCGCTCCGCAGCCGTTCCCAGATCGATGTGCTCCATCTTGTCCATGCAACTACAGACCGTCGAGGACTTCAGAACTCATCGCTCCGTGCCGATTCGGCGCCCGCAGTCCATCGCCATCGCCATCGCCGGGTACGCCGCCGTGATCGCTGCGTACGGCCGTCTGCGGAGCAGCCGCGCGGCATACGCCCGGCCCGTACGGGAAGGATGCACGGGTCCGGCCACTTCACTCGGAGTGCTGCCGACGGCGCCAGAAGGCATGTCTCCGCCAGCGCTTTTCCTGGCCGTAGGCCTCGGTGTGATGGCGCCGGTAGGCGTTCGCAATGCGGTCCAGGAACGCGCTGTCGGCCCCGAGGGCGTCCGTGTCGCCGGTCAGGCACCGGTCGACCGTTGCGCCGGATGAACTCCTGTGTGGAGGGCCGGGAGGACGCCCGGGGAAGAGAGCGGGTCTCAAGCGCGCTTCACCGCATGGCAGCCGGGGACGACGACCTCGTCGAACAGCTCGACAGCCCGTACGCTCCTCCGGCCCGAGCCGCCCGCGCAGCATTGGCCGCCGCCGTCGCACGGGATCTGCCGGCGTCCTTGAACCTGACGTGATCCGCACTCCGCAGGCGCGCCTGCGGGGACGGCTGACCGGCGGCCGTCGGATCGGGCAGGCGCAGGAGCCGGTAGCCGGCCAATGGTGGTCAGCAGCGTGCGGCCGGGACACGACGGGATGAGAGCCTCCCAGGGCTGGGGCCCGCACGAACTTCGGCAGACGCCCTCGGCGTCAACGTGGCGCGCGCCGAGGCTCCGGGTCAGATTCATGAGCGACGCGGTGCGAGTCAGACCTCGGGAAGGGATGGATCGGGTGTCCAGGGGTTTGGTGCGGTGATGGCCCAGCGTTCGTGGTCCCGCCAGTCTCCGTCGATGTAGAGGTAGGCGGGGGAAACCCCTTCGTAGCGGAAGCCCAGCCGCTGGACCAAAGCCAGGGATGCTTTGTTCGCCGGCTGAATGTTGGCCTCCAACCGGTGGAGCCGCAGGTCGGTGAAGGCGTGCTGCAGGGTGACGGCGAGCCCTTCGGTCATGTACCCGTGCCCTGCGGACGGGGCGAAGGCCGCATAGCCGAGGGACGCGCCCTGGTACCGGCCCCGGATGATCGAGTTGATGTTGACCATGCCTGCGGCTGCGCCGGTCTCCCGGACACGGACCAGAAAGCCCCGGTTGGTGCCGTCGTCAAAGCGACGCATCCAGACCTGGAACTCCTCCGCGGTCGCTGGTAGCTGCATCCATGGCAGGTGCAGCTCGGAGCTGGCCTGCGCGAGCGTGCAGAACTCGTCCTGGTCGGCGAGGGTGAGCGGGCATAGTTCGACTCGTGACGGCATCTTGAGCATGGACCAACGTTAGGGCCTGTGGGTTGTCGGTGACCCGGGTGATCCACTACTGGGATGACATTGCCATGGGTCGTGGTGATTTGACCGGCGCGCAGTGGGCGGTGCTGGAGTCGTTGCTGCCGACGGGGCAGCGGGGTTGGCCACCGAAGTGGACGAAACCGCAGCTCATCAATGGGTTTCGGTGGCGGAAGCGGACCGGCGCACCGTGGCGGACTGTGCCCAAGAGCATCCGTGTGCCTCGGCCTGGCGGCGGCCGTCCGCCCGTACTCGGCCGGACCGGGTACGGGCGGACAAGGCCTACTCCTCGCGCGCCAACCGTGCCTAGCTGCAAGGGCGTTGTCAGTGCACCGTCCCGGAGAAGAAGGACGAGGCCGCCCAACGGAGCAAGCGCGGCTCGCTGCGATGGCTGGCCGCCCACCATCCACCACGGTGGGGCGCGAGTTCGAGGCCGACCTCGTGGCGTGTTGCCTGCCGTTGGTTCTTCGAGCCGGGCGGTCGTCCCGGGCTTGGGCGGGAGGGTTTGGGGACAACCACTGGGCCTTCCGGCCGGGCAGGTGTTCGCCCTTGCGCCGGCGGTGGGGCACGACGAGTCCGGTGTCGAGGTAGCCGCTGTCTGTGCTTTGCAGCCGCCGCAGGCGGGGACTCAGCCCGGTGGACGGGGCTGGCCGAGACGGCTCTGACGCCGTGATCACACCAGCCACAGCACAAGACCATCCCACTCGAGACCGGCGGCGCCCGGTCACGCCTGGAGTGGATCTGGAACACTGTTCACTGTGGGCGAGCCAATCGAGATCGTGCCTTATGACCCTGCATGGCCAGAGATGTTCGCCGGGTGGGGCGTGGCCCTGCGTGCGGCCCTTGGTGATGCTGCAGTTCGTATCGACCACATCGGGTCCACCTCGGTGCCAGGACTGGCGGCCAAGCCGGTGATCGACATCCAGATCTCAGTGACATCGCTGGAGCCGACCGACGCCTTCCTGGGCCCGCTGACAGGCATGGGCTTCGTGTACCGGGCGGACAATCCCGAACTGACCAAACGGTACTTCCGGGAGCCTCCAGGTCAGGACCGCACACACGTACACGTGCGACAGCTAGGCAGCTTCTCCCAACAGTTCCCACTGCTGTTTCGCGACTACCTCCGCTGCCACACGTCTGCCATGACCGAGTATGCAGCGGCCAAACGGCGCTTCGCCGCCAAGTTCCGCAACGACCGGCCCGGCTACGTCCAGGCGAAGGATGCCGTTGTGTGGGACATCATCCGCCGCGCTGACGCCTGGGCTCAGGCCACCGGCTGGATCCCCGATCTGAGTGACGCCTGAACCTTCCCTTCGGACCACAACTACAGTCGAAATCCTTGGAGTTTCTCTCTCACGGCGCAGCACAATTGGATTGCCCGCGATGACCCCTCGTCAGGAGACCTATGTCGATCATCGAGTTGGTAGGTGTCCCCCTGCTCACGGTCGCGGCTACTCTCGGTGGCGGCTGGCTTGTGACCACTCGAGTGACGGATCACTGGGACCAGGTCAAGAAGAACCGCGACATGGATCTGGCCGCTGCGCAGGATTTCCAACGGCTCTACGGGGAGTTCGTAGCTGTCTGGAAGACATGGAATGCCTTAACGAGCGGCCACACGCCCGTCACCACGCCTGAGCATGTCGGCTGGGGATGTCTCGAGCGGGCGACCGCAGCCGAAGGAGAGATCGAAGCCCTGCTGGCCAAAGTGGCCGCCGAGCGCGTGCTGACCGGACAGGAGGTCGATGTGCTCGGTGGTGTCCGCCAAGCGTTCAAGGCCGTCAGGCGGACCATCCAGCGAGGTGAACCGCTCGATTGGTGGTCCTCCGGGGTCCAGCCCTACGTGGCGTTCAAATCGCTGTCAATGGCCGTGTCCGTCTTGCTGAGCACCGCGCCAAGGACCAGGCGTCGGCCGACCGGCACCGTAGCCGCCCGTAACTTCAGAGAGATCACGGACAACCGTCACGAGGCCTCTTGGATTGAGACCGCCCGACGCTTGCCCCTGTAAGACCGGTCGACCTTGACCGTCGTTGATTCCACAGAGCTCCCCCAGGGGACCTGCCAAGGGTTCCTTGCTCACGGGGCCATGGCCGGAGTCGCCGCCTTCATTGCGACCAGCTAAGACGCCGGATCCGAACCGGCCTCGGTCGGTGCCCCCATCCGACACGCCCGTCCGGATGCGGTGGATCGTGGGCCCGGTCGACGAGGATCGCACTGCGGTCACCGCCCCGCGTCTCGGAGATGAGGCCTGCCCGCCACGCTCGTGCCCGGCTTCGGCAGACCGCGCCGCGTGGGCGCGAGGTCCGCTGCCGGCGTCGGGCCGGAGTCCGTTCCCCTTCCTGCCTCGTCGGAGTCACCATGGCCCCACCCTCGGACTCACCTCGTCCCCGCCGCTTCAGGGCGTCGCTCCTGCCGGTCCTGCTTCCCATCGCGGTCCTGATCGTGGTGGCCGTGTCCGTGGGGTCGTGGCTGCAGGTGACCGAGCGGCAGGTGCTCGACACGGTCCACACGGTCGGATCCGGAGCCGCCGACCGTGTGGACGTGGAAGCCACCGTCCAAGGCGTCGACGCCGCGGCCAGAGAGCTGGCACTGCGGGTCCGGGTCACCCCGCGCGGGAGCTTCGGCGAGGGGGAGGGGATCGCCCCGGTGGCCGACCTCAGCCTCCAGACCTCCGTAGCGACCCTCGACGACCTGGCGTTCAAGGCGCACGAGCGGATCGCGACCAGGGACGTACAGGTTGCGATCACGGGTGGATCGATCAGCGACTACCCGTTCGACTCGTACGAGACCGACATCGGGTTCCGGGCACTGTTGGGTGGCAAGCAGGTGCCGGTGCGGCTGCTGTTCTCCAACAACGACACACTCTTCTCGATCTCCGCGACACCCACGTCCTCCCCGCAAGAGGCCGTCGTCGGGCTGAACCTGTCCCGATCGGGCAGCCTGCTCGTCTTCGCGGTCTTCATGATGGTTGTGATGTGGGCGCTGGCGGCGTCCGTGCTCATGGGGGCCTGGTACCTGACGACCCGCGGCGAGGGCCTGGTCTGGGCCGCCCTCGGCTGGATGGCCGCCACCCTGTTCGCCCTCTCGGCGTTCCGCAACAACGCCCCCGGCACACCACCGATCGGCTGCGTGTTGGACTGGTTCGCCTTCCTGTGGGCCGAGACCATCATCGCTCTCTGCCTGATCGCTGTGGTCATCGCCGGTGTCCGCGTCGCCCTCCAGTCAGACGACACTCACCGCACCTAGTCCCCGATCACAATCCACCTCGTCGTTCACGGAACCCACGTCACCCCGCCGTCCGGCCGAGTACGCGCTCAGTGGGAGTGCCTGCCGCCCAAGGATCACGGGGCGGCGTGGTGCGTAGGTCAGGCGAGTCGAGCCACGATGGCGCGGCAGATTCCCTGCAGTTCCTCGTCGTCCGCGGTGCTTCTGAAGCGGCCGCTGCGGCGGGGCAGTGCGAGTTCTGTGCGAATGCGGGGCAGGGCAGGTGCGGCGGACGGGCCCATGCGGTTCAGGCAGGTCACGACGTGATTGGAGGTCGCGTCGTTCTTTTCCCAGGTACCGAGCAGCGTCTGGACCACGACGGCGGCCTCGGGCTCGCCGCCTATTTCCCACAGCGCGGCCGCGGCGTGGACCC
This sequence comes from Streptomyces sp. NPDC046712, assembly GCF_040645695.1. NCBI lineage: Bacteria > Bacillati > Actinomycetota > Actinomycetes > Kitasatosporales > Streptomycetaceae > Streptomyces > Streptomyces sp. NPDC046712. Next base: position 155,598 of record NZ_JBEYYW010000007.1, read on the forward strand.
GACTCCATTCGTAGTCGGCGGTCAGCATCTGCCGGAGTCGCGGAAGCACGATCGCGGCGGGCGATCCGATCCGGCCGAGGACGTCGGCCGCCTCGTGGTGCCGGTAGCTGTCGAGCAGGTCGTGCAGTCTCGGCACCACGCTTTCGGGGTCGCCTCCGAGCTCCCACAGAGCAGTTGTGGCAGATGCTCGCACGTCGACGTCCTCCGCGTCGGCGAGCGGGCGGACGACGTCGAGGGCAGCTGCGGCTGCGGCGCCGAAGGAGGCGAGAGCGTCCAGGGCGGAGGCGGCAGTTCGCCATTCCTCGTGACGGACTGCGGCGGTGACGGCGTCCGTGATCGCGGGTACGGCTGCCGGGTCGCGCAGTGCGGCAAGGGCTGACACCAGCGCGCCGGCGCTCGCCTCGGACCACTGTTGGGAGAAGGCGGTGGCGGCAAGACGCCTGATCAGCCGCGGTACGAGTTCACCGGCGGCAGGGCGTAGACGGCCGGCGACTTGCAGGGCACGCCAGGCGTCGGCATCGCCGTCCAGCGCCGTCAGCAGGTCAGGCAGGGCCCGTAGGTCGCCGAGGCGTGCCAGCGCGAGGACTGATTCCTGGTGGGCGCGGCGTAGCAGCGGTTGCGGGGCCGCCCACACGTCCGGGCCGTGCGCGCTGCGGTGTGCGGCGACGTAGGCGGCGAGGGCCTCGCGAGCGGGCTCGGAGACGGGCACCAAAGATTTGAGACTCTCGGCCGCCGCGGCTGCGGTGTACGGATCATCGGGCCGGAGGCAGTCCGCGAGAAGCAGGACGAGGTCGGTGTGATCACCGCGCCAGGCCAGGATCAGGTCCTGGGTCATGCGGATCGCGTCGTATCGGGTGGCGGGGTCCGGGCTGCGGAGTTGCGCGGTGAGCAGAGCCGTACGCTTGGGCACGCTGGCGTCCAGCGCCGCGTGGAAGGTGCCCAGCAGGGACGTGGTCGGTGCGTGGACGCGGCTGTGCCGTTCGAGGTCCTCGAAGGCGGCCGCTATGTGCGGCGGGATGTCGTGGGTAGCCGGGCGCTCAGAGGCCGCCGTGCACGCGCATCCTCCCGAACCGGTCCCGCATGCGTCATCCTCGCGCGCGCTGTCCGGCGCGGGCGTGATCCGGCGAAGGAGCTCGATCGCCGTCGGTACGACGTCGTGCCCGATCTCCTGTGGGGTGCATCGGGCCCGGTGGACGAGGGCGGCGAGCCGGATGTCGGGGGGCGACGTCGTGTCGCCGGCCAGGGTGTCGAGCCAAGCCGTGGCTTCGGCATGCGCGGCCGGCAGCCGTAGCGCGAGGTCGGCCATCGTCCGTACGACCAGCAGTCGTTCCACGATCCCGTCCTCGGCAGGCAGCCGGCCGCGCACTGCCTCCACCGCACGGTCGCCATCGTCGAGGAAGAGGCCGAGCCCCTCGATCGCCGCCCGGCGCACGAGCGGATCCGGGTCCGCCGCATAGCGGACCAGGGCGTCGGCGCGTCCGCGCATCTCCGCAACGACGTCCACGTGGGCCGTCGACTCGGTGCCGTCCGGCGAGATGTGGACGGCGTCGATGTCGCAGTCCAAGGATTCGCGTCCGATGCTGATCAGCAACTCGATGACCGATGCCCGGTCAGGAGTCGCGGGGTCGTCGGCCAGGGCAAACAGGAACGGCAGGCTCGCCGCAGTGCACGGGTACACGTGCCCCTGGTGGTGAGCCGCACCGTAGAAACTGCGGAACGCCTTCTCCCGTACGTCGGGGTCGGCCGAGGCCATCTCCCGTAGCCACACGGGGACGTCGCCGGCCGGACCGTATGCGTGGCCCATCGACGACCAGTCGATGCTGTCACGTTCGTTGATCATGGACGGCACAATGAACTTCTTCGAGTTGGCCACCGATCGGGTGATGGTCGTGAAGCGCAACGAACGAGGCCCCCGAGCTGTTGATCGAGATGTCTGACGTCTCAATCACGTGGCTCGGGGGGCCTCGTTGGTCATCCATCCTGCCGCACTTGACCTGCCGCATGCGCTCGTGGAGTGGGTCGCCATGCTGGTTGTCACTCGTGAGGGCGACCGGCGCTGCAAGCTCCGTCCGTCCCAGCGGGCGATGGTGGCACTGGTGTACCTGCGAGAGCACACCACTCTGGCGAAGATCGCCGCCGGGTTCGGGATCAGCGAGTCCACGGCCCACGCCTACACCCGCGCGGTCGTCGACCTGCTCGCCGAACGAGCACCGGGTCTACTCAAGACGCTGCGCGAGCACGATCCCGACTTCATCCTGCTCGACGGAACCCTCGCCGAGTGCGACCGGGTCGGCGACGGCCGGGCCGACTACTCCCACAAACACCGGCGCCACGGAGTGAACGTGCAGGTCGTCACCGACCGGGGCGGCCGGCTGCTGTGGCTCTCGCCCGCCCTGCCGGGCCGCACACACGACCTGACCGCCGCCCGCACCCACCGGATCATCCGGATCTGCGAGCGCCAGGGCGTTCCCATCCTGGCCGATCTCGCCTACCAAGGCGCAGGACCGTGGCGGACGACCGGCATCAGACGCAAGCCACTCCAGGAACTCACTCCCACCGAGAAGACCCTCAACCGGGCGCTGGCCGCAGCACGAGCGCCCGTTGAACGCGGTGTCGCGAGCCTGAAGTCCTGGCGGATCTTCCGCAGGTCCCGGTGCAGCCCCAACCGCATGACGTCAATCGTCAAGGCCATCCTCACGCTGGACCGGCAGCGCTGAAGATCCTTAGTGAGCGCTTCGTCTGGCTATAACCGCCACATGAAGCGCTCACGCGGAACCGAAACCCCTGGGGTCAGTCCTGATCTTGGCTGTACTGGGCCGCGTACCAACTGGAGTCGATGGCGGGGTTGCGCAGCGCCCCCCAGAATCGGTCGTCAGGTATCGGTGGCAGGGGCTGATTGCCCAGGTCCGCATGCAGATCCGCACGCCAATCGAGAGTGAAGTGACTCCGGGTCTCCGCGCTCTCGCACACGGACCTGTACGGGGACCCCCAGATCCCGAGGGCTATCTTCTCCGCGGCCCACCTGCGCGTGTGGTCTCGGCCGGTGTCGGCCTGTGCGAGCACCGCGCGGAGTCGCAAGGCGAGCGGGCCGGTCTGGTCAGGCTGCGGCAGGGCCACACCGCACTCCCACGCGTCCAGGGCTGTCTTGACCTCCGGGTAGTTGTTCAGACCCGTTTCGACCGCCAGTCTGCGCAGTTGCTTCCGCGCGGCGTCGACCACCTGCTCATACGGCAGGACTGCGATCAGCGCACCGAGTTCCTCATGCCCGTCCAGGTGGCTCACGTGGAGGAGGTCGGTGGGGCTGTAGGACAGGTCCAGCTCTGGCAGCTGCTCATCCGGTGCGGGAAGGGGCTCGTCGGCACTGTACTGCGGCCTGGCAGGCGGACGCGCCTCCCAGAACAGCCGGCCGTTGAAGGTGACGACACCGGCGTCCTGGCCGCGCTCAAGCGTGCCGGCCAGTTCGGCCAGATACTCACCCAGCGAGTCGGCCTGCCCGAAACTGGTGCCGGTCTCGTCGAAGAACCGTCCGATCACACCGAAGGAGTCCCGCCCGGTACGGCAATCCATCAGAAGACCGTCCGACGTCACGTCGTAAGAACCGAACTTCACGTAATCGTGAAGCCAGTAGCCCTCGGTCTCCCCGTCGAGGCCCTGGTCGATGCCGCGCATGAACCCGGTGTCCCCGAGGATTCCGCTCACTCCGAGCAGCCGGTCGCCCGTGCTGAAGCGGAAAGCCTCAGGTCCCTCCAGCGCCCCGTTGTGCCGGAGGAGTGAAGCGACCAGGTCCGGAGGAAAGGTGACCCCCAGTTCCTGTTGCGCTGCTGCGATCTCCTCGCCGCCTGCAGGCGGCCGAAGCGTGGCAAACGTGCGGGGCGCGTGCTCGCGCAGCCACGCGTCGATGCGAGTCCATGAGTCCTGGACCAGGTCTGATGTCATAGGGCCGACCTTAGAACCAGCGGCTGACAACAGCTTGATCGTCGCTCACCGGCCTTGCCGCCGGGTTGGCGTTCAGGCCGGCAAGCTTCGAGCGGCCCCTTGGCCCGGCTCACCAAGCTGCTGGCACCGGACGCTGCAGCCGCCCACTCGACACTGAAGCGCTCAGTCGCAATCACCCGATCGGTGGCCAACTCGAAGAAGCTCAATGACGGAGGGCACTGACAGCGAGCCCCCATGTTGCGCCGGCAGGCCCCCCTGTCGGGGGCCGGGTCATTCGATGCGGACGTGGAGCCGCCGCCAGGACGAGACTGCGGTCAGAGCGTGACCAGTCGGACGAGCAGCACCATCAACGTGCCCGCTGTGAACACCGACCCCAAGACCGTGAACAGCAGGTCGACCGTCGCTACGTCCCAGCCCTGGATCGCGAACCGGCGGGGATCTGCTGGATCGTATCGAACCGTGACAGAGGTGCCTACGCCGAAGCCGCCTCCGATGGAACCGCGGCCGAACCTGGATGAGTACTCGCACTCGCGGCCGTCCCGGGTCGTCCAAGCTGCGACCGGGTGGTAGAACTTGGCACCTTCGTCGCCGCGCCTGACGTCGTGGCGGACGATCCGGCCCTGCGCAGTGACACCATGGCGACGGAGCGCGCCGGCGCGGCGGAGTCCGTAGATACCGAAGGCCAGGAAGGCCGCGCCGATCGTCAGCGGGATGAGCGAGAAGAGCCATTCGCGTTCCATGTGTGGTGCGACGCGCCGCGTGGGGGAGTCGGTTGCGCAGGGGGCCGCTGTGACAGCTCGTCTCCCAGCCGTGCCGGGGGGCGGCGTGACGGTGACGGTCTCCTGTCGCATGCGGTTCACGACCGCATCGCGTTCGTCGTCAGCGCGGCCAGCTCGGTTGCCGCGGGGGGCGTACGGTCGCGTGTTCTTCTCGGCTCAGTCGAGCGACGGCACCCGCTCGGACTGGGGCGGCGGACCGGGCGGCGTGCCGTCGCCGAACGGTTGTCCGCCGAGTTCTTCGCGCCCGTGAGGGGTGAGCCAGCCGCCGGATTCCGGGCCCTTCGGGACGATCCCCGTCGGGTTGATGTGGCTGTGGACGACGTAGTAATGCGCCTTGATCTGCTCGAAGTCGATGGTGTCGCCGAAGCCCGGTGTTTGGAAGAGGTCCCGCGCGTACGCCCAGAGGGCGGGGAGCTCGGTCAGCTTCTGGCGGTTGCACTTGAAGTGGCCGTGATAGACGGCGTCGAAGCGCACCAAGGTCGGGAAGAGCCGGACATCGGCCTCGGTGATGGTGTCGCCCACCAGGTAGCGCCGGCTCCTCAGCCGTTCCTCCAGCCAGTCCATCCGCTCCCACAATCGACGGTACGCCCTGTCGTACGCCCCCTGGGTGCTGGCGAAGCCGCACTTGTAGACGCCGTTGTTGACGTCCTGGAAAACCTTGTCGGCCACGTCGTCGATCTCGTCGCGCCGTTCTTCCGGGTAGAGGTCGGGCGCGCCGTCCCGCTGGTGGGCCGCCCACTCGTGTCCCAGGTCGAGGGTGATCTGGGCGAAGTCGTTCGTCACCACCTGGCCCGTGGGGATGTCGACGATCGCGGGCACCGTGATGCCACGCGGATAGCCGGGCTCACGCCTGAAGAAGGCTTCCTGCAGGCGCTCGATGTCCAGGACCGGGTCCTTGCCGCCGGGATCCAGATGGAACGTCCAGCTCCGCTCGTCGTGCAGCGGGCCGGCGATACCCATGGACAGCACGTCCTCAAGGCCCATCAGGCGCCGGACGATCGCCGCCCTGTTCGCCCACGGGCAGGCCCGGGCGATGACCAGCCGGTAGCGCCCAGGTTCCACGGGGTAGCCGTCTCGGCCATCCGCCGTGATCCGCGTCGCGATGTAGTTCTGGTCCCGTTCGAACTCGCCGTCGCCAGCCACGCTCCCCAGCCTAGCCGCTCCGGACCTCGCGCAGCTCGAAGGTCGTGGCCCGTCAGCGCTCCGCCCAGCCGTTGCTTCCCAGGGTCATCCGCCGGTGGCGATGAGGCCGAGGACGGTGGTGCCGACCCCGCCGGCGAGGGCGGTGACCACGCCGGGTCTCCGTAGGCGGTGTAGCCGATGGAGACCAGGGTCGAGCCGGCTCTTCGAGGTCAGGCCTCCTGCGCACAGCGAGGCGGCATCTTCTCCGGCGCACAGGCTGGTTCTGGCTATCCAGGGTCCGCGAGTGACAGCCGAGGACCGGATCTGCGAGCAGAGTGGCTGTCTGAGCCTGCGCTCAGTTTCCGGCGGAGTTCGAACAGGGCGGTGATGTCGGCAACCTGGGCGAAGTCGCGCAGGAGGCGGTTGATGCGGGCGTCGTCGTGATCGCGTACGGCTTCGACGATGTCGTCGATGGCACGCCGGACGGGGGAGGGGAGTGGGTCGTGGCTGGACACCGGCCTCGTCTACCCGGTTGCTGCCGCCCGATGTCCACTCGTTCGGAGGGCTGGCGCTCTGACGGACGGCGGCCCGCTTCCTCGGCACTCAGGGACAGCGAGGCCGCGCTGCGGGGAGTGGCGACAGGGCGCGGAGCAGCAGGCTGGGTGCGTGGCCGACCAGCCAGGCACCGGCCAGGCCGATGACGGCGCCTGCCACGACGTCGCTCGGGTAGTGCGCCCCGGTGTGTACGCGCTCGAGGGCCACCATGACGGCTGCGACCCCTGCCGCTGCTCCCCACCAGAGCGACGTGGTGGCCACAGAGGCTGCGAAACCCACCGCTGCGGCGGTGTGCCCGGAGGGGAATGAGGAGGAGTCCGGCCGGTCCTCGACCTCATCGTGCGGGATCAGCTCTTCCGGCGGTCGGCGGCGCTCGGTCAGCTGCTTGCACACCGCGTTCGACATGAGTTGCGCGGTGAGCATGCTCAGTACGCCGGCGGCTGCGGCCTTGCGTTCCTTGAGCCCGCCAGTGGCAGCCATGGCCAGGGCGGCGGCCCACCACAGTTTGGATCGCTCCGCCGCTGATTCCACGGCGGGCAGCACTCGTCGTGCCCAGGGGGTGTCCCAGGAGGCGGCCCGGCGCGTCAGCCGGCGGTCGAGGCGGCGGAAGTCGTTGAGCAAGCGCATGGCCACCTGCTTTCCATGGGGAATCCAGCCGATGGGGAATCCAGCGAACCGGCCTCCGGGCGCCGGCCTGCCCAGGGTGGGGATCGAGGCTCAGTGTCAGTGGTCGCGCATCTCCTTGCGGTCGGCATCACTCCATGCGCGGGTGTCCCGGGGCTCGACGTACGGCTCCTCATCGGCGGGGTGGCCGCCGATGATCGCGCGTTCGCGGGCCAGCTCGGCATCGAATTCCAGGCCCAGCAGAATCGCCAGGTTCGTGATCCAGAGCCACACCAGGAAGATGATCACTCCGGCCAGGGCGCCGTAGGTCTTGTTGTAGGAGCCGAAGTTCGCCACGTACAGCGCGAAGCCTGTCGAAGCGATCATCCAGATCAGCAGAGCCAGGAAGCTGCCGGGAGTGATCCATTTGAATCCGCGGACCCTTGCGTTCGGCGATGCCCAGTACAGGAGGGCGATCATGATCGTGACCAGTAGGACGAGGACCGGCCACTTGGCGATCGACCACACTGTCAAAGCGGCGTCTCCCACACCCAGGGCGGTGCCAACCTGCTGGGCGAGCGGGCCGGTGAACACCACGATCAGCGCGCTGATGCAGGCAAGGATCATCAACACGAGCGTCAGAACCAGCCGCAGGGGCGTGACCTTCCACACCGAGCGCCCCTCGGGAACGTCGTAGACCGCGTTGGACGTGCGGATGAACGCGGCCACATATCCCGAGGCTGACCACAGGGCGACCAGCAGACCGACAATCGCCAGGATTGATCCGGTGCCGCTGCTGGCCTGCAGCTGGGTCACCGCGTCGGTGATGATGTCCCGTGCCGAGCCCGGCGTGAGCTTTGTGAGGTTGTCCAGGACGCTCTGCGTCGCCGACTTGCCCGCGATGCCAAGCAGGGAGACCAGCACCAGCAGGGCGGGAAACAGGGCCAGGATGCCGTAGTAGGTCAGCGCCGCCGCGCGGTCGGCGAGCTCGTCGTCCTTGAATTCCGAGACCGTCCGTTTCAGCACCGCCCCCCACGACTTCTTCGGCATGTCCGTGGGCCCGTCCGGGGCCGCGCGCTCCACCTGCGGATCGGGCCCTGCGGCGCGGCGCTCGTCGTGCGGCCCGCGGCCGCCATCCGGTTGCCCGCCATCCTGCTGGTATGGGCCATCCCGTTTCCGTCGCCATATCGGTGCCATGCCTCTACGGGTAACCGCAGATGACGCCCAATGAACCTCCGGATTCCGTATTTTTGGGCATGAATTTTCGCGGTGATTGGATGACGAAACATATCGGGCATCCGCGACCGTTGCGGCCGTCGAGGGGCGTGCAGCGGGTTGCCAACGCTGACCAGGTCGTCGCACGCAACTTCGTGCGACGACCGGACTGTCCTTCCCGATGTGGCCTATAGCCCTCGAGCCCTCGGGCCCTCGACTGGAAGTCCTGTGGATTCATCGGAGGGGAGGGAGTCACAGTCGGGCACGGGGTTCGCATCGGTCCCGCTGGGGCCGCAGCCGGAAGGCCGGAAGGGGGGCCTTTTACCGAGCGCGTCGCCTTTGCCTTCGTCGTTCCCGCGCAGCCGTGGTCTCGGCCTGACCTTCCTCCTGGAGCCGGCGGCCCTCCATCCGCATCCCCGGATTTTGCAGCGCTTTGCCGTCGGACTCCTTCATGAGCCCGCGTACGCGTGTGAGAGTGGCTTTCACAATTCCCATGCGATTGATCCTCTGCGCACCAGGGGCGGGATGCGGGGCCGCAGATTCGCGCGCCCGCCCGTTTACTGGAGCGGGGCTAGGACCTTGGTCCTGCCGGGCCGCAGCCCCTCCGGTGTGGCTGCTCCATTGCCGCTACGCCGCGCTCAGGCTCCTGCGGCTTGCTCGTCGTGGCCTCCTGAGTCGGTGACGAGAATGCTTGCCTTGTCTTCGCGTCTGACCCTTTCGGCCACTGCCAACCTTCTGGATGCTCGTCGATTCAGCGGCTATCCGCTCCGTTAGGCAAAGCCATCCGGACTGGTCTCACTGGCCCGGGGCGCCGTCCAGTACCCACCGCGGGCGTCTGATCAGCTGACGGTGGACTGCCTCAACCGCGTCGGGGCCCCGGGTGGCGGGGCCCCGAGGCGGGCGGGGAGGCCGAGGAGCATTGACGTGCCGGGCTCGTGCTCAGTGGCCGAGGGCGTTCTTGAGCTGCTGCTTCGTCATGTTGGAGCGGCCCTCGATGCCGCGCTTCTTGGCTTCCTGGTACAGCTCGTCCTTGGTGCGTTCGGAAGAACCGCCACCGCCCGACTTTTCACCGCCGCGCTGCGAGGCGGACTTGCCCTGAGTGGAGCTGCGGCTGGCCGACTTGCTCTCGCCCGACCGTGCGCGTTCCTTGTTCACGGTACGAGAGGCCATCTCCTTCGCGCGGCCCTCGGACATGCCGCGCTTCTCGCCGGACTCCTTGATGTGCTCGTACTGGCGCTCGCGCTTGGGGCTACTTCCTCTAGGCATGATGACTGCACTTCCTTCAAGAGGGATTCGGGGTTCCCGGCCATGCTGCGCGTACCCAATCCGCCTCGCATCTCACGCGCGCCCGGACGGGAACCCGAAGCCGGTCTCCGCCGATTTAGCCGGGACCTGACCGACTTCCCGCGAATGGCCGGTCTTTGGGATGCCTCATCCGTCGGCGGCAGCTTCAACCGGTGGGCTCGATTGCCGCGGGATCAAGGGGCAGCCGTCCCCTCCGTGCCGAGACCGACGGGCCCGGTTGTTCAGTGGCTCCGGCGACGGGTCTGTGGCGTCAGGGACGAGCAGGCCGTACTCGACGCCACTGCGCAGGTAGTCCACCACCTCGGCGTTGACCAGCCGGGCGCCACCGTCGGTACGCCGGGCGGGTACGGGCGTCGGCGCCGTTGGCGCCCCCGGCACCGCAGCTCGCCGACCAGGTGGCGGCAGGAGGTCGTACCCATGCAGCGACGCGGCGAGGCCGCCGACCGTCGGCTCAACGGGTCGTGAGGGCGTGCGGGACGCAGGACGCGCGCATCGACTCCAGAGCCCGGGCCTGGCGGCGGGCGCGATGGATCAGGAAGTCGAGGCGGACCGGATCGAGCCGAGGGTCCGTACGGGCGAGCGTGCGCAGCGACCGCCAGCACGCCTCCTTCCCCTCCACGCCAAGGCGCATGGCCTCCAACTCGACGACGTCGCTCAGCGGAGAGCGGGAGAAGACCCGGCCGTTCAGCTTGAGTCGCCCCGCCCTCTCCAGCACGAGCCCCAGCGCCGCCCTGCTGGGGCGCCGCCGGACACCGAGCGCGGACATCGTCCCGCGCAGGCTGGCCCGGTCCTGCCGCACCTCCTCTGCCAGTTCCTCCAGCTGGGGCCCGAGGGGACTGCCGCGGTGCGCCCGCGCCGCACGGCGCATCAGGGCGGCACCCGACGAGGCCCCTGCGAGGTGGTCGTTGAGATAGACGTCCAACAGACGCGGATCCGAGGCGTGCGAGGCGACCTGCCCCTCGGCCCCGCGGTCCTCAGCCCCGGCACCGACAGCCCTGCGGTCCCCGGCCCCGCGATCATCGGCTCCGGCGCCCACAACCCCCCGGTCCCCGGCCCCGCGCTCCTCCGCCCCGTGGCCCCCGGTTCCGTAGCCGTTTCTCGAGAGGCGGCCGGCCTTGAACCAGGCGGTCAGCCATGCGATCTCCTTGGCCGCGTCCATCAGATAGGCAGGGCTGATCCGCCCCCGCGGCACGTACACCACGTCTACGGCCAGCAAGGTCACGGCGGTTCCGACACCCGTGCGCCGCGCCGCGCGTACTCCTTCGGCGGTGGCCGCCGTCCGCAGCATGCTCATTCCCGAGACCGCCAGGAGTCCCGCGGAGGTCTTCTGGAGCCAGTCATCCGTCTTGGGGCCGTAGACGCGTTCGAAGGTGCGCAGCGACAGCAGGGGCCAGAGGCCGCCTGCCAGGTTGAACAGTCCTTGTGCGCGGGCCACCGTCACTGGCGCGACCATGGACGTCTCCTCTCGGGGCACGGGGCACGGGGCACGGGGCGGGTGGGCGGCCGGGGGCGGGGCCTCACCAACCGCCCGAGTTCCGGAAGGCGTCCTTCGCGCGGTCCATCAGGGCGGCGAAGGGGCCGACCGTCCACTGCGCGGCGGTCGAGCCCGCGGTGGTGGGGTGGGGGTGAGTGGGCGCCATACGCTCGGCCATGCGCAGACGGCGCCCCATCGACCGGCGGTCCTCGATGTCGCACCGGGCGCGAATGGCGGGAAACTCCTCGCGCTCCTCGCGCTGTGCGTGGTCTTCGACCGCCTGCTGAAAGGCGATGAGGCGGGAGTTGAACTCGGCGCTGTGCACGTCGAGTTCCTCCAGTTCGGCGAGCATCTCGTTGGCCCGGGACTCCTCTTCGTTACGGGCGTCCGCCTCGACCTTCCCCGCGACACGCCGGGCCACGGGCCGCAGGACCATCTCCTCGGCGGACTCATGTACGGCGAGCAGGCCGCGCAGTTCGTCGAAGCACCGCTGCTTCGCCACGCCGTCCGATCCGAGGGTCTCGGCGAGGAGCTGACGTATCCGGTCGTGCTGCTGGACCAGCTGCTCCAAGATGTCGTCCTCCGACTCCACCGTGTGCGGCGTGCCGGTCCTCGAGCTGCTCACGGCCGTTCCTTCGGGGGACGCAGAAGGTCCGCCCGGTGCCCGCTTGCTCCCACCGGTACGGATACGGCCGCGGAGACGCGCCTCGACGCGACCCTCGACGACGCGGGCCTCGAACGCGGGCTGCGGTGAGGTGGCGGGACCGGTCACGTTCCAGCCGTCGGACAGGCGGAACGTACTGCCGTGCCAGGGGCAGCGGACGCAGCCGTCCACGATCTCGCCCTGGGCGAGCGGTCCGCCCATGTGGCTGCACCGCGCGGCCAGCACGTGGACCTCTCCGTCCGTCTCGCGGACGATCACCACGGCAACCTCGCCGATACGACCTTGCTGGGGCCGGCCCACGGGCAGGGCCGTCATATCGCCGAGGTCGTGCCAGCCCGGTGCGACCAGGACGGTGACCTCCTCGGCGTGGTTCGCTCCCGCGGCCTGCCGGTACGCAAGGTGCCCGCCGATCGCCCCACCGGTGCCGACCGCGGCGAGGCCGCAGAACGCCCACACCCTGCCACGCAGGTGTCGCCCACGGCAGCGGGCAACGAAGGAGGTCGTGTAGAAGGCAACGCCGGTGACGTTGGCAACCGCATGGACAAGCCCCACACGCATCTGCGGGCGGCGCAACTCGGCCCAGTCGGTCCAGCCCGCCACCGCTGACGGCACCGCCCCCACCAAGCCGGCGCCGACGAGGACGCGCGCGGCGCGCCGTTCGCCGGGCAGCAGGTCGAGTACGGCGGCCGACAGCCAGGCACCGATGGGGACCTGCACCAGAAGCGGGTGGACCGGATGTCCGAGCCATCGCCCGTGGAGAACGTCGCGGGCGCTACCGAGCGGGAGACCCCTCACCGCCGCCCGCAGGACGTCGACGGCCCAGTCGGCCCGAGGGGAGTTTTCGACGCGCTCCATCGCCGACAGGATGCGGCCGGGCCCTCTGTTCGAAGGCAGTGCCGCGCGGGCGAGCGCGAGAGTGCGACTGCGTAGTCCGTGGGTGGCCATGCCTGGCGTGTAACCCATCACGGGCACAGAAAACGGCCCTCCGCCGAGCGGATCGGTCCAGCGGGAATGTTCTCGATCAGGCGGGGCGCCACGATCCAGCCCCCGCACGGCCGAGCCCGCTGTGGCGGGACCGGCACGTGGCGGGACTGGCTCATCGCCAAGGGCCGGGCCCCGTCCTGGCGCCGAGAGACATCCGGCATACGCCGCTCAACTGCTCATGCCGCACGTTTTCGCAGATAATGGTCGTGCCGCCCTTTGTAGTGCTCTCACCAGAGCGTCCTGCGGCAGGGGCGAGCCCGGGGGCGCTGGAGGTTCCATGGTCATCAGGCATCTGGTCGAGGACGGCGTCCTGCACGTGGAACTCCTGCATGATCTGGACGTCCCCAGTCGCGCCGCGGCCGCTCTGCAGATCGAGACGCTTCTCCTCGCGCACCGCCCGCGTCTGGTCAGGATGCAGCTGGCCACCGCCGACCCGTCCCCGGCGTCACTCAGCGCGCTCGCCCGTACCCGCCGGATGTGCGAGGGCCTGGGCATTCCTCTGACCGTCGTCGGCCCCGCCCCGATCGCCCCGCCGTCCCGGCCCGCAGCCGCCTGAACGCGGTCCCCGTGGCCGCTCCGCGGGCGGTCGGATCTGGCCGCCGACGACCGCCCGCTGAGTCGCGGGGCGCGGTCCCAGCAGTGAGACCTGGCGTTAGGGCTCGGCCGGGGCTTCGCCAGGCGGGTGAATACGAGGCCCTGCCGCGGCGCGACCCCTCACGTGGGGGCCTCACCCGGTGGGGGGCTTCATGTCGCATCTGATCTCGGAGGAACCAATGGCCAGCAGATTCGCAGTCGGGGACAGGGTGACCACGCAGGATCTGGGGCAGACCGCAGGATCGCCAGTGTCGCTCGCCGACCTCCCGGTCGGCAGAATCACCGCGTTGTCCGGCGACACCGCCACCGTCGAGTGGTACGACGGCGAGAACGTCGACGCGACCACGGAAGTACCCGTGTCGCAACTGCACCTTGTCACGCAGGAGTAGCGGCCGCGTACTGGGTGCCTGCCCCGTGCGCCGCTCGCCGCGTCACTGATGACCCTGCGGTGGGTGCAGCGTCCGTGGGTCGCCACGCCGGCGGCCGTGGCCGCGCGTGCCTGCTGCTCTTCCCGCTCCTGCTCGGCTCGGGCAAGCGGCACCCGTCGGACCGGAGGAAAATGCCTGTGATGTGGAGCCCGGGTAGGGATGCCGCCCGACCGGCCCGTGCTCCGGCTCGGCTCTCAGTCCCGCACCCCTGGGCCGAGAGCTAAGGGGGACACGACGCAAGCACTCTTGCCACGTCAAGATCACGGCATCGTCTCCAGGGAGCCATGGGGGCGGTCCGACAGGCGGCCGGACCAGGGATACGCTCGGGCGATGTCGAATCGGGCAGTAGCAGGTGGAGTAGGTCTCGGCCGGGTGATGGCGCATTGCGGGGGCAGCCCAGCGGCAGCTGTGCATCATCTGGCGGGTGCCATCGCCTCCGCGCCTGAGAATCCCGAGCCTTATGCGGTTCTCGCCGAGTTGTGGAGGGACAAGCCCTCGGAGCTGGCCGAGGTCGTTCAGGACGCCGAATCCTTGAGGGCGGTACTGGCGCAGTCGTACATCAGCTTCCTTGAGGGCGACATGGATGGCGCGGCGCTGGCGATGGGATCGGTCACGGGTGCGCAACCCGACATCGCATGGGCCAGAGCCCCCTGGTTCAGCGATGAACGATTTCTCGGTGTGGTGAGTGCGGACGCGCTGGCCGAGGCCGCAATGCGGGCGATGGACTATGGCCATGATCTGGACACCGAAGGTATGCGGGAACGGTTCCTGCCCTGGTTCCAAGCCATCGACGTGGTCTCTGCCCGCCGGCCGCTGCCAGAGGCGTTGGCCAAGATGGCGATCTTGCTGCGCGCATGCGGTCTCACCGATGCGTCTTTCGCCCTCTGCGACCAGGCGGACTTCGTTGAGCGGATCATGCTGATGGAAGTCGTACGAGCGGGCACGTGGCGCAAGCTGGGTGATGCCGAACAGACCGTGGCGGCGTTCGAGCGCGCTCTTGCCCTGGACCCGGCCAACTGGTCGCTCCATCTCGACCTGGCCGACGTACACGCCGAGCAGGGCGACTTCGCCGATGCTGTCCGGCTGATCGATCAGGGAATGAAGCACGAGCCGACCGAGCTTTCACTTCGCGCGGCCGGCGCCGCGTACCGGGCACGGCTCACCGGCTCATCTGCCGATCTGAGCGAACTCATCGAACTGGCGCCGAACCTGCCCAACGGCCCTTCTTATCGGGATCTGCTGATTGATCACGCATGTGCTGGTCCCGCGCTGCCTGCCGAGCTCGTGGCTGCGGCCCGCCGCATCCAGAACAGCTGATGCTCCGCTCCTCGACGCGCAGCAGCTTCAGTCAGTAGGAGCCGAGCAGGGCGACCGGAGTTGATGCCTGCGCCGGGGGCCTGCACAACCTGGGCCTGGCCACCTGGCTCGTAGCCGCCGGCCGCCAGCCACCAGCCGTCAGCCCGCCGCCCGCGGTCCCCCCTTCCCGCGCGCGAGGATTCCTCTCTCGATCACCGTGGGCTCAGCTGCCGCCCAGAACCGTGGCGTACGCCGCCTCCCGGACTTCCAGCTCCGGGTGGCGGCGCAGTTCTACGACCGCCGCGCGGCAGGGCTCCGGCCAGTTCTGGCGGGTTCCGAGGGCCGTGGCGAGGCCGACTGCGAGGAGGCCTTCCACGAGGCCGCCGTTGCTGCTCAAGGCACCGACGGCGGCTATGGCGGCGACGGGGTCGGCAAGTGGATTGCCGCTGCGGTGTACGGCCTCCACATCCTCTGCCACCCGGACCGCGAGGACTGGGCGCCCGTCGATCGCAGCCGTCAGCTCGCGGAGCGAGAGCAGCAGTTCGGGCTCGGCTGCCTCCAGGTCGATCGCTCGTACGAGGAGGGCGATGCGGGTGGCGGTGACTGCCGGTTCGGCCGCCAGACGCCGGGCCAGCACTGCGCACATCCGGTGGTCAAGGAGGTGCGAGCCGATGAGGGAGTGCAGGCGGCGGCGAGCCGGGAGATCCCCATCGCCCGCGCCGCCCTCAGGTTCGCCGGCAGCGATGAGCGCCAGAAGCCGGTCCACGACGTCGTGCAGAAGGCTGCCGGGCTCCACGCCACCGATCGGGTGGGGCAGTTCGGACCGGGCCAGCTCCGTCAGTCCGTAGCGCGCCCGCCAGACTCTCAGTGGCGAGGCGAGGTCGGTGTACACGTCAGCCAGCGCCGTGCCGGCCGCGGGCGTGTACTGCGCCCAGTCGCGGAGGCTGGAAAGGGCTTGGTCCGCCGTCAGTTCGTCGGCGACGGACACTGTTCGGGCGACGAGTTCCCCGTACCGCGACCGATGGGCCGGAGCCAGATCGGCCGGGTTCAGGTCGACGAGCGTGCGCCGGGTGGCATCCGGCCCGTCGGTGGTCGCCGACTCCAGCAGCGCCCACATCTCCTCGTTCGGCAGCAGCTTCGTGGCCAGACCGACGACGGTCGCGTGTACGTCCGGATGGATGCCCGGGGTGCGGCCCACGGTGGACAGCAGCGCGGTGGCGGCGCCCGGAGACAGGTGGCGGGCGGCGAGCCGGGCGGCCGCCTTCCTGACGGTGACCTTCACCCCGCTCTCGCGGGTCAGGACGTCACGGAGCAGGGCCGCGACCAGAGTGGGCCGGGCGTGGGCGGCGGCGCGGGCGGCGGCGGACCAAGCGGCCGCGGCCCGGTCGTCGCCGGCGTGGTCGAGCAGGGCGCCGAGGGCCGAAGCCGGGTCGTCCGTATGGGCGGCCGCGTCCAGAGCCGCTGCAGCCAGAGCCGCTGCGGTCGGAGCGGACTCGGCATGCGGGCCACCGCCAGGGGCCCAGGACCCCGCCGTCTCCTCGGGGCCGGATACGGCCGGCACGGAGGCGGTGTACCGCTGGAGCAGAACCCTCCCGTGCTCCGGCACCGGGGCCACCGCACGGAGCAGCGCGGCACGTTCGTCGAGACCCCTGCCGGGATCGGCGATGACAGCTGCGGCGAGCCGGACCGCGGCCTCCTGCTGCCTTGGCAGCCACCGGTCGGCGTACCGGAACGGGGGCAGCGGCCGGGGAGTGCCGGCCGCGGGGAACCGGCCGACCGGGAGGGGGAGTTCCACCAGGGCGCGGTCCAGCAGGTCGGTGCGCTCCGCGGCGAGTACTGCGAGCACCTGAGGCAGGAAGACCGCAGACGGCTCCCGCGCCAGCAACTCGGCCACGCGGTCGCCGCGGGTCGCGGGGTCGGCAAGCCAGGCCGCGGCGACCTCGCCGAAGACCCCGTCCGGGCAGGTGCGCAGGGCCTGCTCGAGGCGGTCCTGGAGTTCCGGGATCCGGTGCGCGCGGGGTCCGCAGGACCTGATCAGCGCGAGCAGGGGCACGAAGTCGCCGCAGGCGGCGGCCCGGTCCAGCCACGGGCCGAGTGCGTCGAGCACGGCGCGTACGCCGCTGCCGCGCAGGATGTTGTCCAAACGGCCGAGGTCCACCGTTCCGGTGTGAGCGGTCAGCGCCTCTATGAGGCGTACGGCAGTCCGCAGGGCGGTGGCACCGACGGCGTCGGCAGATGCGTCCTTGGTGGCCGCGCCGCCGGCTGCGGCTCCTTCCACGGCACTGGCGAGCAGGGTCACGGCCAAGGTTCGGATCGTGTCGCGGGTCCAGGACGAACAGTCCCTGGCCCCAAGGGCGTCCAGGCACAGCCGTTCCAGGGATTCGGCCCCGGTGCGGCCCACGGCGGACGCGCCGACCCCGAGGGCTGCCACGAACAGCGGTGTCGGCAGGTCGGAGAAGGCGGACAGGGCTTCCTGGCGTACGGGGTCACGCTCGTTGGTCAGTCGGCCGACGGCCAGGGCGAGGACCTCCGCGACCTGTTCCGGATCACGGGTGTGGCCTGCGTTGGCGGCCAGCCGGTCCCAGATCGTTCCGCGATCCTCGGCGTCACCGGTACCGAGGGCGGCCAGCAGTTCGGGGCGGGCCTCGGTGGGCGGCAGCAGGGCGAGCAGGTGCCAGAGGTCCCAGTCCGGGCGGGTTTCGGCGCGCAGTTTCTCGATCGCGGCACGGGCCCGGGCGTGCCGCTCGGCGGGCGGCAGCTGGGCGAGCACCCCTTCGTGCGCGCGGACATTCATGCGCGGATCGCCCGCGGCGACGACGGCATCGACGAAACCGGGTCGGCGGGCCGGCGGCACCGAACGCAGCAGAATGCCGAAAGCCTCCCGGTGGAACCACCGGGCCCCGAGCTTGGGCAGGGATGGCGGATCCGCCGCCACCAGCTGCCGCATGACCGCCCGGCCGGGTGTCCGTTCCCACCGCGCGGCCGTCCGGCGGGGGTCGGCGAGCCAGCGCGCGACGCGCTCGGCGTCCACCGCGACGAGCTCGCCCAGCCGGTCGTGCACGGGGCCGGGGAGGTTGTCAGGGCCGTACCGCTCCAGCAGGTCCACCACGCGCCCCGGCGCGGCGGGCAGCGCGGCGGTGATTCCGGCGGCGTGCTGCCTCCACCAGCGATCGCGCAACTGCTCGGGCAGGCCGCCGAGTTCCCGCTCCGCGTGGTCGAGGACAGCGACGGGATGGCGAACGGCCAGCGTGCTCCAGTCCTCGAACGCGAGCGCTCCGGCGAGTTCGGGCAGCAGCCGCGCGGTGAACTCGGTCGAGCAGCCCGGTAGCAGCCGCGCCGCGTCCTGGTCGCCGTACTCGGTGCGTACCCGAAGCGCCAGCCGCTCGGCGAGTGCGGGCCGCCGCCCGTCGCGCAGCAGCCGTGCGAGGTCAGCGCGGACGACTGCGGGCGCGTCGTCGTAAGCGGCCTCGACAGCGGCGTCCGGGACGGGCATGCGCCGGGCGCCGCGCAGCGCGTACCGGCGGACCACCGGGTCCGGGTCGCCGAGCCGAGCCACCAGGTGACCCAGGTCCCCGGCTGTCAGGGCCGCCAGCGCGGCGAGGCGGCGCTCGTACGGGCCGAGCACATCCAGAGCGGTGAGCAGAGGCCGTAGCCTGCCGTCGGCGGCGAGCCGGTGAGCGGTGACGGCGGTGTACCGGAGCCGGGAGGCGTGCGGCAGGGGTTCGAGGGCGGCGAGCAGCTGGTCGGCGGTGGAGATCATCGCGGGCATTGTGCCTGATGGCGTGACTTCGCCCCCACCGAATATTGGGACCGGCCGCACGGACGACGCTCCGCTCCATCGATGAGGGGGCGGCCGCCTGGGCGTCGGGCACGCCACCGCGTCGTCAAGGGGTGACGCACGTCGGGTCGTCGATGGCGCTCACGGTGTACGGCGGGCGGCCCGGCGGCTGGTTCAGCTGGCTGTTGACCACGTAGAGGCGGCAGCCGTGGCGCGCGAGGGTGGTCGGCAGGTCGAAGGGCTCGCCGGTGATGCGGTGCGTGACCGCGCCCGTCCGCAGGTCGGCGTCCAGTTCGGCGATGTAGACGCCGTGCGGGGCACCGTAGTTCAGCACGGCGTAGAGCGTCCGGCCGCGCAGGACCATGCCGTCGGGGCCGAAGGACTGCTCGCCGAGGCGGAGTTGCTCGACCTCCTTGTCGGCCGTGCCGATCCGCCACACCGCCTCGGTCCCGTTGGACGCCACCAGGAGGGCGGTGCCGTCCTCGTTCGCCACGATGCCGTTCAACAGCCAGTACTGTGCCGGGAACTGCGGGAACGCGCCGCGGATGTCGAGCCAGGGTTCCAGCGGACCAAGAGCGCCGCCGGCCCGGATCTCCGCCCGGTGGATGACAGGATTGGCCCAGTCGGTCACGTACACCGCGTCCTTCGTCACGACGAGGTCGTTGAGATGGGGCGCGCCGAGGGGCCCGCTGCGGGCGGTACGGGTGGCCAGCAGCCGGCCATGGCGGTCGTGGACGGTCAGCTCCGCGCCGCCCACCGAGTGGACACGCCCTCTCCGATCGGTGTGTACGCCCAGAGAACTCGGGCGGTCCTCAAGGCCGCGCGCGGGGAAGGGCCGCAGGGCCGGGTCGGCGATGTGGCCGCGGTACAGGGCGCCGGTGCCGTCGGAGGACACGTACATCGTGCCGTCCCGGGCGATGGTGATCCCCTCGGGCAGCACACCGGGTTCCCGGGAGACGACGTAGGTGTCGGGCAGTTCCCGGGCTGCGGCCGAGCCGGGCGCCCCGCCGAGGGAGGTGAGCAGGATCGCGGCGGCGAGGCAGGCGGTGCGGACATGATTGCGGCGCATCGAGGCGACCTCCGGTGAGGTGGGCCGATCGGCTGGGCGGCCGATCGGCTGGGCTGATCGGTTTGGCGGAATGGCTGGACGGATCGGCTAGGCGGAATGGCTGGGCGGAATGGCTGGACGGATCGGCTGGGCGGATCGGCTGGGCGGACACCCGGAGCCTGGCCTGTCGTTCCGCGCAACGCACTGCCTTTCACCCCTGTGCGAAAGGGTCCGACGGGCCGATAATCGGTCGGCGTGATCCGCTTACACTTCAGCGCCGCCGACCTGCGACAGATCACCGTCGCTCCGGCGGCCAACGCGCTCTCGGAGACCGCCTTGAGCCTGCGCCTGCGCCACGCACACGGCGGTCGCGGCACCGGCAGGTTGCGCCCCGCCGTCGAGCGTTGGCACCGCTCCCCGCACGGGGGCGCGACCGCGCGGGCGGGCGTCCTCGCCGAACTGGTCACCGAGCAGGGCTTCGTACCGGACTTCCTCCTGCAGCCGGCGGCGCACGACTTCGACGACGCGCTCGACCTGGTCGCCTCGACACCCGCGGCGCGGTTGGCGATCGATCTCGGGATCCCGGACGCCTCCGGCTGGAACGGCGGCCTGGCCAACCCCGGCACGTGGGCGCACGAGCTCGCCCAGGGATCACCGGCCGCGCGGCACGCCCTGGTGAGTGACGCACGGCGCTACTTCGCCTCGTCGATCGGTCCGTTGTGGCCGAGGATTCGCAGCGACGCCATGACCGATCGCGCGTTGCGGGCCGAGATGCTGCTGCGCGGGGGTGTCGACGCCTTGCTGACCACCCTGGGGACGACGTGGCGTTGGCAGCCGCCCACACTGCACCTGCCCTCGCCGTCCACGTACGACATTCCGCTGTGCGGCCGTGGGCTGCTGCTCGTGCCCTCGTGGTTCGCCACCGGTCCCATGGTGATGTACCGCCCCGAGGCGGCGACCGTCCTCGTCTACCCCATGTGCCACAGCGAAGGGGCGGACGAGCGCCCGGAGGCTCTTGGGGCGTTGCTCGGCCGCACCCGGGCGAAGGTCCTCACGCTGCTGCGCACCCCGTCCACCACCACGGCCCTCGCCGAACGAGCGGGCGTCTCCCTCGCCGCGGCCAGCCAGCATGCGGGCGTCCTGCGTGGCGCGGGGCTGATCGACACCGTACGGACCGGTACCGCTGTGCTCCACAGTCTCACGCCGCTGGGACACTCCCTGCTGGCTGGGGCCTGAGCGGGGAGCGCCGGGCTTCTCGACCGAGCGGAGCGGGTCGCATGGACGGCATGGACGGTGGTGCTTCGGCAAGCACCACCTTCGACCCGTACCTCCACCCGGACGAGGAAGGGGCGCGCCTCAACGGTGAGGGCGGTCCTTCCCCTGCGGTCCCCCCGGCGGCAGGCCGCGTGCAGCGTGCGGCATGCGCCGTCCGGTCAGCTGTCGGCCGGCATCACGCGGGTCACCTTGCCCTTGCGATCGGCGTCGAGGTAGCCGGAGTCGTACTCGTCGCCGATATAGACCGCGATGCCGGCCTCCCTGTCGAACAGGTCGTTGGGCTGCCTGATCAGCAAGTAACGCGTCGTCGGCTCCTTGACGTTGAGTTCCTTCTCCGCCCGGGCGATCAGGGCGGGCAGCACGTCCCAGTCGTAGGTGTCCAGGCCGACCGGGAGATCGCCTCCCATCAGCGTGCCCTTCATCGAGGTCTGACTGACGCCTTCGCCGACCCGATACGAATAGCTCTCGTAGCGGGTCTTACTGCCCTTGACCATCATCTCCGCCGACACGTACTCGGGGTACACGACGAAGCGGCCCACCTGGTCGGTGCCCGCGGCCGCCTTCAGCTCCTTCACGGCCACCCGGATGCCGTCCGGGGTCAGGAGGTTCACCTTGGCCGTGGTCTTCGCGGGGCCGGGCGCGGGGGTACGCGAACCGCTGGACGCGGAGGCGGAGGCCGAGGTGGAGGCGGTGGGGGAGGACGGGCGCTCGCCGGAGGCGCTGTCCTTCTTCTCGTCGTCCGGCAGCAGGGACCACGCCAGGACTCCGGCGAGCACGGTGGCGACGGCGGACGAGGCGATCGCGGCTCGTCTTCCCGCCCGGGAGGAGCGGGCGGGCGGAGAGGCAGTGGGGCGGGTGGAGCCCCCGGGATACGGGGTGTGCGGGGGAGACGAAGCGCCGAAGCTCGGTGGCGGTCCCGGAACCTTGAACGGCGCACCCACCGGCCCCGGGGTGGGTAGCCCGGAAATGGGCGGTCCGAAACCGGCGGGCGTGTCCGCCGGGACTGCCGGGTCCGCGGCCGGGGCCGGCGCGGGTGCCAGCCGATAGGAGGTTGCCTCGCCGGTGGGGCCCGGTGCCTGGCTCGCCTCGGCGATGGAGCTCGGCGCCTGGTTCGCCTCGGCGTTCGGCGCGACCTGGGCGAGCATGCGGTCGAAGGTCTCGGGATCCGGGCGGGCGGCAGGGTCCTTGACGAGCACGGCGTTCAGGGCGCCGGTCAGCGGGCCCGCGTGGCGGGGAGGGGGCAGCTCTTCGGTGAGAACGGCCGCCAGGGTGGCGAGCGTGGTGCCTCTGCGCAGCGGGTGGTGGCCCTCGACGGCGACGTACAGCATCATCGCGAGCGACCACACGTCGGCGTCCGGCCCGCCGTCGCCGCCGGAGATGCGCTCGGGCGCCATGTAGTCGGGCGTGCCGATGAGGGACCCGGTGGCGGTGAGTGCCGTGGATTCCCTGATGGAGGCGATCCCGAAGTCGGTCAGGACGGGACGGCCGTCGGGCCGCAGCAGTACGTTGGCGGGCTTCACGTCCCGGTGCTGGATGCCCACATCGTGCGCGGCGCGCAGGGCGGCCAGCACCTCGCGCCCGATCCTCGCGGCGTCCGCGGGCGTCAGCGGCCCTTGCCCGAGTCGGTCCTGGAGCGAGCCGCCGGTCACCAGTTCCATGACCAGCCACGGGTAGGCGTGTTCGGCGCCGTCCACGACGTGGTGGATCGTCACCACGTTGGGGTGCTCGACCCGGGCGAGGGCCCGTGCCTCCCGGAGCACCCGGGCGCGCAGCATCGCCGCTGCCTGCGGGTCGGATTCGGCCAGCCCCGGATCGGGCGGCCGTACCTCCTTGAGAGCCACGGCCCGGTCGAGGACCAGGTCACGTGCCCGCCACACCTTGCCCATACCGCCGCCGCCGAGTGGCGCTTCCAGTTCGAAGCGCCCGTCGATGACCCGTCTGCCAGATTCTCCGTCGTTCACGGGCGGAAGCCTACGAGGTTGCGCGGACATCCCCGACACGGACCGCCCCGAGCCCCGCCGCCCGCGCCTCAGTTGTTGTCGTGGCCTGATCGAGGTCGGGCACCAGCCCGGTGTGCCGGGGGTGTGCCCACTACAGCGGCAACCTCGCGTGGCGGAGGCCTGCAACATCGCCGCCGCCGTCAACCCACCCCAGCAGCGTCGCGGGAGGTCAGATGGGCGCCGGAGTAAGGGTGGTGGCGACGGAGCGCTTGCGAAGTCCGTCTGCCAGGTGCGTCATCTCCACGAAGGTGCCGACCAGGCCGGCTCCTCTCAGGCCGGCGGCCGTTAGACGGGCTTCGTCCAAAGACAAGCCGCGCATCTCGCGCAGGGCTCGCATCACGGGGACAACGCTGGCCTCCTCGGCCGCCAGGCGAAGGAGAGCGGCCCCGTGCTCAGCCAGCAATGCCTGCCTGATCTCTTCGGGAGCTGGGGCTACGCCCATCTCGCACCACGCGTTTGGGCAACCGTGACACCGTCCTTCGACGCCCCAGCGCAGCTGTCCCCGGTCGATGAACTGACCGACGTCTCGGACCAGTACCCCACCACAGGCCGCGCACGGCGAGGTGACCTTCACTCCCTGGGTGGCGGTGACCATCCGTCGTCTCTCCCTGCGATGTCGATCTGCCTGATCTTGCCGCAGGCACTGAAGCATGGCGACTGCGTGACCCGCAGATCACTAATGGGCGGCCGGCACGTCGCCGACGGGCAGCATGCAGTGCAGCGGGAAGCAGGGGCGGGACCCTCCGACTGTCAGTGGCGGCGGCTAGGGTCGACGGCGTACGACCACCAGTAGCGGGCGACCCCATGCCGTCAGGGCGCACGCAGCAGGGCGCCGCTCAGGCCTGGCCGACCAGGCCCAGGGATCTGGCGCCGATGCCTTTCGAGGTCGAGGCGGTCTTTCCGGAGCTGGCCGGGACGGCCCGCGAGGTCACCCTCCTCTACCCCCGAGCAGGGCAGCCGGGCCCGGGGGACAGTTCCATCGGTGGGCCGCTGCTGTGGCCGGCCGACGAGCCCTGGCCGATGTGCACCGAACCGGACCACTACAAGCCGCTCGGCGCGCCCGTCTGGCCCAAGCCGGTCGCGATGGTCCCGGTAGTACAGCTGTACGCTCGGGATGTGCCCGGCCTCGTCTTCCCCGCCGGCACCGACCTGTTGCAGATCCTGTGGTGTCCGCTGGTGCACGAGGACGACCAGTATGCGGCCAACCCCCGGCTGCGCTGGCGCAGCGCGGCGCTGACGGCCGCCGGTGCCACTGCCGTGGAAGCGCCCCTGCCGCACACGGTGGAGGAGGACTACCTGCCGCGCCCGTGCACGCTGTCCCCCACTCAGGCTGTGGAGTACCCGAACTGGGACCTGCCGGAAGGACTCGGCGAGCTGCTCGACGAGCGGTTCGAGGTCCTGCGGGAGGAACGGGGCTACGACTACTTCGAGGTCGCCACCACGCAGCAGAGCAAGGTCGGCGGTTACCCGGGGTGGACACAGCAGCCCGATTGGCCCGAGTGCGAGGGCTGCGGCACCCGCATGGAACACCTGCTGAGCGTCACCGCGACAGAACCGGGCATGGGTCGTTGGCTTCCCCTGGACGACCGGGACCCACGCCAGGACGGGGCCGCGACCCCGTCCTGGAAAGCCGAGGCCAATCCCGCCACCTTCGATGCTTTCGGGCACGACATGTGCCTGGGCGACCTTGGCGGAATGTACTTCTTCGTCTGCCGCACCTGCCCCGACACCCCGTACACCCACCGCTACGACTGCTGAACCCCCGCCCTGCCTGGTCGGCTCGCGCAGGCAGCGATGTGGCGGGGGCCGGTTCCATGACCGGCAGTAAGGGATTGCCGTCCAGCCGCTCCACCTTCTGACCGACATTCGTGGGCCCGTGCCGGAACCCCCGTCACCACCCGCCGACATGCGTTCCGGCATCTCACCTACGTGGCCATACGGCTGTCGCTCTGGACGTCCGCGACGGTCGTCTGCTCTCCTTGACCTCGGGGGTGCATTCATGACGCATGAGACGCACGGACAGCAGCCAAGCGGCATGAACTCCGGTGGTGAGGGCTCCGACTACTATCCGGCGCCCCGGGAGTGGGATCGCGACGGCGTCACGTTCCACGGCGGCAGTGCCAATACCGGAATCGTCGAAACTGCCGCGCTGACTCTCGGCGCGGGCGTCGGCTGGGTGACTGTCACGTTGATCCAAGAAGTTCTGCAGCGTGCCGCCAGCGACTCGTACGACGAATTCCGCGCGTTCCTCACGTCGCTCCGTAGCCGCGTGGGGAAGCGCGACGCAGCGACGGATACCGCTCACCTGGACCTCATCGTCGTGCGGAGCGATGACGGGCGGTGGGAACTTCACCTGCCCGGCAACCTTCCCGAGGCGGCGCACGTGGCCCTCGTCCGCGATTTCGACGCGGTCGTACGGGACGCCGGGGGCGCCACTCCCTTCCGCATTGTGTGGGACGAGGACGAACAGAAGTGGGTCAGAGGCTGATCAGCGGCCTGACCTGGAGTTGCAGCTCGATATTCACCCAGACAGAGTGAGTGGCCACCGGTAGTCTCACTTGGGTGAACGTGGGTACCGAGAACACGAGGCTGGTGTTCCTGCGTGGCAACAGTGCTTCGGGTAAGTCGTCTGTTGCAGCCGGCCTCCGTGGCCGTTTCGGGCGTGGCCTGGCTCTGGTGGGTCAGGACAATCTGCGCCGGATCGTGCTGCGAGAGAGGGATCGGCCCGGCGCGGCGAACATCGGCCTGATCGACCTGACAGCCCGCTACGCCCTCGATGCCGGGTACCACGTGGTCGTCGAAGGAATCCTCTACGCCGAACACTACGGCGCCATGCTCGAGCAACTGCGCTCCGACCACCGCGGCCCGACCCACGCCTACTACCTTCATGTGCCGTTCGAGCAGACCCTCGCCCGCCACGCCACCAAGCCGATCGCGAGCGAGGTCAGTGAGCCGCAGCTACGGGACTGGTACAGAGAGCTCGACCTCCTGCCCGGCGGAATCGAGACCGTCATCGGCGCCGACAGCACCCTGACCGAAACGGTCGACCGCATCATGCTCGACACCGGCCTGGCCGGCCTTCCCGCGCTCGAGCACTGAGGGTACGAGGCCGGGGGCTACGTACCGAATGGCTCTCGGCTCGCTCGGCGAGGTTCCCGGCAACAACTCTCCGCCGACGAAGTCTGCCGACGCACCACAACGGAGACCCATGGAACTACCCGTCGTCATACACCGGTCCCGCTTGGGGGCTGATGAGTTCAGAGTCATCCGGCCTGCCCAGCCGTTGACCCGTGCGGTGCTCATCGACCACGACCGACACCTGGACGCCTATCTCGACCAGGACGCCGCACGCAGGATTGCCGGACTGTGGATGCTCGCTGCCCGTTCGCCACGCTCGCTGAGTCACCTGTCCATACGGGCCAACCGCCCACCAGCCCGCGAGGTGCCGGACGATGTCGGCTTCCAGCTCGACCTCGTACTCCTGCATCATTCGCTCCAGTTCGCCCCCTCTCGCTGGAAGCAGGTGCGAGGTCACCTGGGCCCAGGGCATCCCCAGACCGTGAATTTGCCCGAGTCAGAACCTGACGGCAGCGCCACAACCGACTACGCGGCACGTCACTACCGGGAGAACCGCGACCTGTTTCGCCAGCACGTTCATGCCGAGACACTGTTCATGACCGGCAGCGCGAAGGTATTCCGAGAGACGGCGCGACACTTCCTCGACGTCGCCCTCAAGGGACCCCGTTACACCCCAGTCCACCCCAACTACCCGCACTTCTGCACGCAGTTTCACGCAAACGACGGCACCCTCGGCGATGCCCGCGAGATCCACGTCGAATACTGCGACCAGTGGAATGCTTGACACATGCGCGCCGCGTTCCCGCACCAGCCCCCCATGCGTGGCCAGCGCCGCGAGCAGCCGCTCGCGGCGCCTGTCCACCCCCACTGTGCGCACGAGGCGATGGCCCGGGCGGGGCGCGACCGCTGATCAGGGGCTGGTGGGAGCCTTGTTCACCTCGTACAGGTTCCAGGAGTCCGGGTCTCCGACGTACTGGTAGAGCGTGATGCGGCTCTCTGTGCCGCCGACGTTCCAGGGCTCGTACGAGCAGTCCGGGACTGTGACGTCGATCTTTTGGGTCCAGGTGTCCGTTCCGGCGTCCAATGTCCACATGCCCTGGCCCGTGCACTCGACTGCCTCGCCGAGGTCGCCGCTTCCGAGCCGGTGCGCGATCCCGGAAGCCGTCACCCTGCCGTCCGCAGTGAACGTCAGTGTGCCGCCCCGTCCGTCGGACCAGGTGCCGACCAGCACCGCTCGGGTGACCTGCGGCGGCCGGTACTCCTCGATCAGGCCGGTGGAAAGCGCGATGCCGCCGAGGATGCCGGTCGCCACCACCACGGCCGTACCCCACAGTGCCACCGACCGCAGGAGACCCTGCCGCTGCAGCCGGGCGAGCAGTGCGGGCACGACGAGCACCACCGCGGCCGGCAGCCACGCCTTGGCAGCGGTGAGCGGCTCCATGCGGTCGGCCAGTACGGCTACGGCGAGCAGGAGGGACGCGAACCCCGCCGCGACCGGCGGTGCCCACCACCATGTCTCACGACCGCCGAACCGACGCCCCAGCCGATGACTGAGCGACACCGCAGGCAGCACGAGAAAAAGCGCCGTCGCACCTATGACGGCAGGACCGAGCACGACCAGGAACGGCAGGGCGAGTACCAACCCGAGGCCCTGGTTGCCCACGGTGTTGGGCGACTCTTGGGTCTGCTCGTACAGCACCCCTACGACAACGGCCAGCACCGCCTCCTGGAACAGCACCAGCATCGAGACCAACAGCATCCGACTGTCGGGCCATTCGTGTCGTGTCTCCGCCACGGCCACCACCCCCGCAGCGCATCTTGCCAGCCTTGTTGAACATGTTCAACAACCTTCGTCGCTGTCGCCCGGGCGTGCTCCTCGATTCCGACTGCACCACCGCCAAGATCAACGCGCTACTGCGCGCCTGGCCGCAGCGCCAGCTGACGATCCCGGTCGGCGTGCAAAGGTGGGGTTCAGGCGGCAATCAGTGAGGCGCGGGCCCGCCTGATGGCGCGCAGGATTTCGTCTCGGTTCTTCGCTCGCTTGATCCACATCGGAAGGCGAGCCACCAACGTCACCCTCGGTCCGGTGTCGCGTCAAAGAGCAAGCTTCGCCCCTACGCGCAGGGCCAGTAAGGCCCCCGCTCCCAGGTGAGCGCCCCAGAACCTGGTCGGCGAAGGCGCCACCGAGCAATTGGTGCCGACTATGAGTCTCCGTAGCGGGTGGCAATCGCGGCGGCGCGGTTGCGCAGGGAGGTGCGCAACGACTGCGGGGCCAGGGCTTCCGCGTCCGTGCTGAGCTGCCACAGCGCCCATTCGGCGTGTCGAGAGTCCTGGAAAGTCACCTCCAGCCGCAGCCAGCCGTCTGCCTCGGGTTCTTCTGCGCGAACAGCCAGTGCGGTGTCCAGCAGGTCCTCCCGCCGCGCCGGGTTCACCCGTACCAGCACGGTGATGTGGTCGCTGCCGGAGAGGAACTGCGCTGAGCGCTCCCGCCAGATCCGGTCCAGGTCGACCCGGTTTGGTCGCTGTGCCGTTTCGGGGAGTTCCTCGGCGGCCAAGACCCGTGACAGCCGGTACGTGCGGTCCGCGCCAGATCTCGTGGCCAGCAGGTAGCCCCGATCGCGTACGGTGACCAGGCCGATCGGGTCCACCGTGCGCCACTGTGGTGTCTGGCCCGTGGCCGCGTAGTGGATGCGCAGCTTGTGACCGGCGAGCACCGCTCGCCTGACCTCGACCATTGTGGTGTCGGGTACCTCATCGACGACCAGCCGGCGTGAGAGCAAGTCGGTCTCCGGGTCCACGAGGAATCGCTGGGCCGCGTCGCTCGCGGAGGCCCGGTGGCCTTCGGGTAGCGCGTCGACCACCTTCCGCATGGCCGAAGCGAGCGCCGAGCCGAGGCCGAATACCTGCTCGCCGCGCCCCGATCCGGCGGTCAGCACGGCGAGGGCCTCGTCGTGGTTCAGTCCGGTGAGCTCGGTCTGGAATCCGGGCAACAGCGCGAAACCGCCGTGCCTGCCGCGTTCGGCGTAGACCGGGACGCCGGCTGCGGACAGCGCCTCGATGTCGCGCAGCACGGTGCGGGTGGACACCTCCAGCTCGCGGGCCAGCGTGTCCGCTGTCAACCGACCGCGCTGGCGCAGCAGTAGCACCAGTGAGACCAACCGGTCGGCGCGCATACGAGAACTTTAACGGAATACATGACTGAGGGTGTCGTGATTTGTTGCGAGGCTCGTTGACGCGACATCAAGGCCGTCGGCTACCGAGCCGATGGATGTACGTACTCCCGATGAATCGAATGGAGCGGATGTGGCAGTGGAACGAACGGCGATCAACCCGGTGACGTGGTCGGTGGAGATGGGGTTCAACCAGGGTGAGGTCGTCTCCGGGCACACACGGACCCTGTACCTCTCGGGGCAGACCGCGATGAGCAGCGACGGCAAGCCCCAGCATGACGGTGACATGGCGGCGCAGTTGACGCTGAGCATCGACAACCTGGAGGCCGTGCTCGGCGAGGCCGGCATGTCTCTCGCGAACCTCGTCCGGCTCAACGTCTACACGACCGACGTCGATCTGCTGTTCCAGCACTACGGCGTGCTGGCGGCGCGGTTGGGCGCCGCCGAGGTGGCGCCGACCTCCACGCTGCTCGGGGTGACGCGACTGGCGATCCCCGGCCTGATGGTCGAGCTTGAGGGGACCGCCGTCGCCTGACACGACCTCGCCGCCCCTGCTACTTGTGCCGGTCGAACCGGCACGAGTAGCAGGGAGGTTGTTGATTACCTGTGCTCAGCGGGCGCTGAGTCCGTCTCCGGCAGAGGCCACGTCCGGGTTGGGTGAGGAAGCCTTGACGGGTGAGGGGGGCGAGGCGGCTGCGGGTGACGTTCACCGCCGGGTCGGCGGCGGGCATGCCCAGCAGTTCGTGCAGTTCACGGGCGAGGAATGCCTGGCCGGGGTGCTGATGGACGGCCTTCACGAAGGATGTGACCGCGTTCACGACCTCCCGGAGATCACAGGCCCCGGCATCACCGGTCGCCCCTACACGCAAGCTCTCGCCGCCCGAGTCGACCGAGACGTCACAGCCC
Source organism: Streptomyces sp. NPDC046712 (assembly GCF_040645695.1). Lineage (NCBI taxonomy): Bacteria > Bacillati > Actinomycetota > Actinomycetes > Kitasatosporales > Streptomycetaceae > Streptomyces > Streptomyces sp. NPDC046712. The sequence goes on from NZ_JBEYYW010000007.1 coordinate 185,808, forward strand.
AACCCGCCCGGGGGCCATGGCGCATGAGCACACAAGGCTCACGTGTCGAGGTGTCGTGCGGACTCCGCGTCAGGACTGGGCAAGGACGCAGAACTCGTGGCCCTCAGGGTCGGCCAGGCACGTCCACGGGACGTCGCCCTGGCCGACGTCGAGGTCGGTGGCGCCGAGGGCCCGCAGCCGGGCCACCTCCGCTTCCTTGTCGTCACCGGGGTACGGCAGCAGGTCAAGATGTACGCGGTCTGGCACGGCCTTCACGTCGGGCGTGCGGACGAACTCGAGATACGGGCCGACACCCTTGGCGGAGCGAAACGCCGCATGTTCGTCAGTCGCCTCGTGCAGGGTCCAGTCCATCGCCTCACCCCAGAAGCGGGCCATGGCCCGCGGATCCGCGCAGTCGACCACCACCGCGGCGATCGGCCCCGTGTCCCGGTAGATCTCCCGAGGCTCCAGCACGCAGAACTCGTTGCCCTCCGGGTCCGCAAGCACCGTCCACGGCACGCTGCCCTGGCCCACGTCGACGGGCGTCGCACCGAGGGCCTGGAGGCGCGCGACCAACTCCTCCTGATGTGCCGCCGAGGTGGTGGCGAGATCGAGGTGCACACGGTTCTTTGTTGTTGTCTTGGGTTCCGGGACGGGAACGATGTCGATGCATACCGCGACCGGGTCCGGCCAAACGAAGTCGCCGACGGGTCCAACGTAGGTGGTCACGCCGGGCCGGAAAACACTCCAGCCGAGCGCCTCCGCCCAGAACTGACCGACCGCCAAGCCATCTAGAGCCTTGATGTTCACCTGAACAGGTCGCAGTGCCATGCCGGCGATTCTATGCGCGCGCTCTGCAACGACACCCGCAGATAGCAGCCGTCGACCAGGGGTCAACGCTCTGACCAACGCAATGGTCAGCCGCCAACTAGGGCCTGTCCGGGCGATCAAGTTCGTAGCCAGATGGCGAGAGCTGCCGCGGTCGCGGTGCCGAGGTAGACGTAGCGACGCTTGTCATAGCGTGTGGCGACCGCCCGGAACTGTTTCAGGCGGTTGATCGACCGCTCGACGGTGTTGCGCTTTCTGTAGCGGCCCTTGTCGAAGCCGGGTGGACGCCCGCCGCGGGACCCTTTGCGTCGGCGGGCGGCCTGGCTGTCGGTCTTCTCCGGGATCGTGTGCCGGATTCCGCGTCGCCTCAGGTATTCGCGGACGAGGCCGTTGCTGTATGCCTTGTCGGCCGCGAGGCTGTCCGGTTTCTTCCGGGGCCTGCCCGGCCCCGGCCGCGGCACGCGGATCTTGTCCAGGACAGGCTTGAACTGGGTGCAGTCCGCTCGTTGGCCTGCGGTGACGATCAGGGACAGCGGGCGGCAGCGGCCGTCCGCGCTCAGGTGGACTTTGCTGGTGAACCCGCCGCGCGACCGACCCAGGCCCTCACTTCCAGCACCACCTCCACCAGACGGGCGACCAGGCTCTGCCACGGCGTTTCGTCCTGGTGTTCCACCTCGTCGGCCCCCTTTGACACGGGTGCCAGCGGCGGGTCGGTGCGGGCGCCGGCCGCGTGCTGATGCGCGCGGACGATGGTGGAGTCGACCGAGATGTCCCAGTCGATCTCGCCCGCCGCGTCGGCTGCGGCCTGAACCTGCTGAAGCAGTCGTTCCCAGGTGCCGTCGGCGGACCAGAGCCGGTGGCGTTCATAGACGGTTTCCCACGGGCCGAACCGTTCGGGCAGGTCACGCCACTGAACCCCGGTTCGCACCCGGTGCAGAATCCCGTCGATCACCTGCCGGTGATCACGCCACCGGCCACAACGCCGGTTGCTGACCGGCAGGAACGGCCGCAGTCGTTCCCACTCGGCATCCGTCAGATCACCCCGCCCCATGTCGGCACTAACGCCCTGGCGGCGAAGCAGTCACTCGGTCGGACTCCCGGGTACCGAGACATGCCAGAATCGGCGGATGGTGCTTGTAGGAGAGTTCTTCCTTGCTGGAGACGATGAGTCAGCAGTGCGGGTAGGACCGCGCAGGAGTCATGATTTTCCTGCCGTGCCGTGTGACGGCATCTATCCGGATGACGCAGTTCCGAGGTGGGAAGCTCTGTTGACGGGGGCTGAGAGTCCGCTCCGGCACGTGGTGCCTATGGCCAACGATGGCTTCACTGTCTTCGCTGTTCCGCAGACGCTCTCGACGGCCTTGGCCAGTGCAGGAACGGATCAGCTCAGAACTACCGCCCTCACGTGGGCCGAGGCCGTCTCCGAGATGGGCGATGAGATTGGGCCGGGCAGCGCCGTTGACCTCCTTGAGCGTCTGTCAGCTCTAGCCGTGAGTCGTGCTGGGCAAGGCCAGAACCTGTACTGCTGGTACTTCGCGCCCTGACCTCACCCGCTGACATTCCTGTAGTCGTGATCCCAGCCCTCGCTGGGACAGCGTGAGCGCCTTCTCGCCTTGGCGCACCTGGAGTGATCGGCCGGACAGGTCCTAGGACGTCTCTTTCGGATCAGGCTTAGACGGCATCCCACTCTGCTTGCAGCCAGCCGAGTTGGGCCTCGCTGAGCGGAGGCTCAAAACCTGCCGGGAACATGAGCATGAGTGGCTGTGGCCACATGCTTTCGGGCCCGTGTTCTTCGCAGTGCAAAGCCACAAGATGCGAGCCTTCCCCGCACGTCTCGTGCTGGTAGGTGCGGTCATGCGCCTGGCAGAAGTACCAGAACGTCGTGCAGTCGTCCTCGTCGGTCGGCTCATGGAAACCGGGGTCGCGGACGATCAGTGTCACCGGTTCCTGGCGGTTCAACCGGGGGATGGGCCGAGGATCGCACCACAGCAGTCGATGAGGAAGCACGCGATCATTCTGCAGCTGTGCCAGGTCGTGCTGGACGGCCGGGCTGGACGGGACCCAAATGAGCCGGCCGACGGCACCATCCCGCAGGACGACACCCCCACGCTGCTGCGCGAACGCGCCGACCCAGGCCCGCTGGATCGCGGTGATCAAGGGGAACCAGCCGCTGCTGCGCAAGTACCTGAAGCGACTGCCCTGGCGGGAGTGCCGCTGATGGACGAGACCCGCGCCACCGCGCATGGCCGCGACGAGATCCGCCGCGTCAAGACGGCCACCGGCGCCCGCGGACGCGGCTTCTCACACGCGGTCCAGGCCGTGCAGATCGTGCGACGCTGCCGCGTCATCGGCACGGGCAAAGCCACCCTCGAACGCGTCTACGCGATCGTCGACCTGGCAGCGGAGCACACCGACGCCCAGTGTTCGCGCACCGCGTCCGCGAACACTGGGCGTCGAGAACAAGATCCACCACGTCCGCGAGACCACCTTGGCCAAGGAGGCCCCACCCGTTCGCACCGGGACCGCTCCCCGGGCCATGGCCACACTGCGGAACCTGGCCATCGGCGCCTTCCGCCCGACCGGCTGGGGCGACATCGCCGCCAGCCGGCGCAAGCTGACCGCCCTCGGCATCACGTGATCAAACCGGCAGATCCCCTGAACGAGGCCGCCTCGCGCCCTTGTCCGTGGCCACCCCCACACCGGTGCCCAGGCGTGGACGGACAGGGCTGCCGGCCACGAGGGCAACGCTGCGTAGTCGCCCCCCTTGGAGCTCGGCGGGCGAGCCCAGCGAACGGGTCTATCCCGTCACGAGTGTCTGGGGCAGCAGTTGTCTGGCGACCTGGCGGCGTTGTCAGGGGCGCGATCCCCGGGCGAGAGGGATGACGTGGGTCAGGTTGGACTCCGAGAAGCGGTTCTGCCCCAGCGGGCCGGACCGGCTCAGTAGGGAGGACGGCCATCCGGGATGGTCGGCGAGCGGTTCGGCAAGCTGTGCCATGAGCGCGACGAACAGCAGGCCGTAAAAGAGCTCCAGCCAGCCGGCCCGCGTGCCGCCGCCCACCCGCCGCCTCCGCGCGATCAATGCCGCCTGGAGCGGGAGCGTACGAGGCCATCGCGGCGTCTTCCTCATGCTCAGGACCTTCAAGCACACCACTGAGCGGCGGACGGTGGGCCACCCTGCCCGGAGCGGCACACCGTGAGTACTCGTCCGCTTAGACCTACCACCGCAACCGGACATCCTGGCTGGCACTGGCCGACAGAAGGGGTGAGTCGCTGACGAAACGCGACGCGAGCCGGCCGAATCGTGGAAGAAGCTTCGAAGTCCGCCAGAAATCTTCGCGAGCAGATGTCGAGAACGAGCGCGCTGCTCCGTCCCAGGAGCGAACACGGCCACAAAATGGGCTGTACCTCACCAAGGAGAACATCATGGCCAAGTACCTGCTGCTCAAGCACTACCGGGGCGCGCCGGCATCGGTCAACGACGTGCCGATGGACCAGTGGGAGCCGGAGGAGGTTTCAGCCCACCTGCAGTACATGCGTGACTTCGCCGCACGGCTCGAGAGCACCGGCGAGTTCGTCGACAGTCAGGCGCTCTCCCCGGAGGGCACGTTTGTCCGCTACGACGGCGAGGGGCGGCCGCCGGTCACCGACGGCCCGTTCGCGGAGACCAAGGACCTGATCGCCGGCTGGATGGTGATCGACGTCGAGACCTACGAGCGAGCGCTCGAGCTGGCCGGCGAGCTGTCCGCGGCGCCGGGTGCGGGTGGGAAGCCGATCCACGAGTGGCTCGAGGTGCGCCCGTTCTACGGCGAGCAGCCCACGGCCACCGAGTGAACGAGTCGCTGCTCCGGGAGCTGGTGCCCGCGGTGATCGGTGTTCTCGTCCGCCGCGGAGCCGACTTCGCGGCGGCCGAGGACGCCGTTCAGGACGCTCTGGTCGAGGCCGTGCGCGGGTGGCAGGACGACCCGCCGCGGGACCCCAAGGGCTGGCTGGTCACGGTGGCCTGGCGCAAGTTTCTCGACGCCGTCCGCGCCGATACCTCCCGGCGGCGGCGAGAGGAGCTGGTCGAGGCCGAGCCCATGCCCGGCCCGGGTGAGGCCGTGGACGACACGCTTCAGCTGTACTTTCTGTGCGCGCACCCGTCCCTGACACCGGCCTCTGCCGTCGCGCTCACGCTGCGCGCGGTCGGCGGTCTGACCACGCGGCAGATCGCTCAGGCCTACCTCGTGCCGGAGGCGACCATGGCCCAGCGGATCAGCAGGGCCAAGCGGACCGTCTCCGGCGTCCGGTTCGACCAGCCCGGTGACGTCGCCACGGTGCTGCGCGTGCTCTACCTGGTCTTCAACGAGGGCTACTCCGGCGACGTCGACCTCGCCGCCGAGGCGATCCGGCTCACTCGCCAACTGGCGGCCAAAACGAACCATGAGGAGGTCGCGGGGCTGCTGGCGCTCATGCTGCTCCACCACGCCCGGCGCCCGGCACGGACCGGCCCCGACGGCAGGCTCGTGCCGCTTGCCGAGCAGGACCGCAGCCTGTGGAACACCCAACTGATCATCGAGGGCGTCGAGACGCTCCAGTCCGCCCTCGCCCGCGACCGCCTGGGCGAATTCCAGGCCCAGGCGGCCATCGCCGCACTCCACGCCGACGCCCGGACGGCCGAGGAGACGGACTGGGTGCAGATCGTCGAGTGGTACGACGAACTCGTACGCCTCACCGACAGCCCGGTGGCCCGCCTCAACCGGGCGGTCGCGGTGGGCGAGGCCGACGGCCCGCGGGCCGGCCTGGCCGCCCTGGCGGATCTCGACCCGACCCTCCCGCGGTACGCCGCCGTCGCGGCATACCTGCACGAGCGTGATGGTGATCCAGTGACCGCCGCACGGCTCTACGCCCAAGCCGCCCGATCAGCGCCCAACATCCCCGAACGCGACCACCTCACGCGACAGGCGGCCCGGCTCAACGCGCAGCTGCGCAGCTGAGCGGCGAACCCGGCGGTGGTGCCGTCGTGCTACTAGCCGACGATGACCTCAGTACGGATCATGCCGAGGTCACCGCCTCGCGCGGCGGCGGCAAGGACCACGCGGGCGGGCGTCGGCCGGGAACGCGCGCATGTCGTCGGACCGTGGCAGCCTCGAGGACGTGAAGGCCGCGTACGCGACCGCGACCCCCAGGGACTACATCGCCGTCATCAGCCTCTTCCGGCCGGGCCCCCGGTCCGGGGTGGGATGCCCCGCACTACATCGCGCCCGCCCGGGCGCCGCACCGACCCCACCCCACCCCGACCTCGAACCCGTCCTATGTGACACGTACGGCGTGACAATCTGGCCCGAGCAGATCATCGACACGGTCGCCGTCATGACCAGCTGCGACCGCACCCTGGCACGAGGAATAGAGCCAGCCGCTCGCCGCAGAAACACTCGGGCCATTCCTGAGCCTCGTCGAGGAAGGGCCAGACGCCCGCTGAGTTCCGCATCGGCCGGTCCAGCTGATCGGTCCCGACCTCGACCACGCGGGCAGGCAGCACCAAAGGCATCTTCCTCAGATCGCGTTCGACCACCCGCTTACCCCAAGGGCTGCCATGGTTGCTGGTCGCGGGTGAGATGGTCTTGGAATGGCTGGTGTGAACGCGGCGTCGCAATCGTCCGGGATACCCCGTTCACCGGGCTGAGCCCGCGCAGTTTCGGCAAGTTGGCGACCATGCTGCGGCGTGACGGCTCGGACGCGGGTCCGTCGGGCCCGGCCATGGGGGCTGTCGGTGGAAGACCGGGTGCTGCTGGTCGCGACGTACTGGCCCCGCACCAACCTCACATTGCGTCAGCTCGCCCCTCTTCAGGAACTCGAAGTCCGCGGCCAAGGCCGCCATCGGCAACACCACGACGATCACCGACGGCGGCCACCCCAGCACCGGCCTCTTGATGACCCGCCGGCGCCCGCAAAGGACCAAACGCTCAGTTACTGACGCCGTTGGCCAAGGATGCAGAACTCGTTACCTTCGGGGTCGGCCAACACAACCCACGGTTGATCGCCCTGGCCGATGTCAACACGCCGTGCGCCATGGGCCACCAGCCGAGCCACCTCGGCGTCCTGGTCATCAGGCCTGAAGTCGAGATGCAGCCGGCTCTTCGCCGTCTTGCCCTCATCAAGACGGACGAAGTCCAACCCCGGCATGCGATCCGGCTCCGGGCGGATCTCGAACTCGTCATCAGAGGAGTGGACCACGACCCACCCCAGAGCCTCGGCCCACCACTGCCCCAAGGACACCGGATCTACCGAGTGCACGATTACCTGTTCCCATTCCAAGGTCATCAGCCGATCCTAGGGCCTGTCCGGCGGATCATGTGACTGGCTGGGGTCGGGGTCGTTGCGCCCGTTGTGGGACGGGGAGATCTGACGAACTACGGGTGGTCCGGCTGAAGCCACAGGTGCCCAAGGCGAGCCAGCAGGGCGGGCGTTGGAAGAGTCAACGCACGGCGATCGACGTGATCCTTCCAGGAGCGGACCGGAGTGCCATGGCGGGTTCTGCCTGCACGTTTCGGCAAGTGGAAGACCGTCTACCAACGACACAGCGTTGGTCGGCTAACGGCACGCGGGACAAGATCCTGCGGGCCGTTCACCGCATCGACTGGTCGGTCGCCGGCGTGGGTGCCACCCCCACTTGGCGCCCGCCAACACGCCGCCGGAGCGCGTAAGAAGTCGTCGCGAGTGCCAGGAGCAGACACACCCCGACAGCACCGCCCCGACGCGGGATTCGGAGGCTCTCGGGGCGGAGCGACCTGCAATCTCCATGGCCGGGCGCAGGTGCGCGCCACCCGGCTTCATTCGTGATCACACCATGGCAATGGGGCGACGCACCACACCTCATCCCCGTCAGGGAAGGCATCCGCGTTGCCTGCCTGGCCGGCGGGGCATCCTCACACGCACCCGCCCGATCGCCTCGGCGGCGACAAGGCGTACAGCTCACGCCGTAACCGGCGCTACCTGCGCAGACGCCACATCAAGCACATCATCCCCGAGCCGAGGGGCGAGCGAGCCAAACGCAAGCGCCGGGACAGCAAAGGCGGTTGCCCCGCCGGCTCGACAAGGCGATGTACAAGCGCAGGAGCGCGGCGAGTGGAGATGGACAGGCGAAAGAACCTACGGGCCGTGGCCACGACGTACGACAAGCGGGCCTGCGGTTTCCACGGCACCGCCACCGTGGCCGCGATCGGGCTATGGCTTCGTCCATGATCCGCCGGACAGAGCATGGCGGTGAGGCGCTCGAAAACCAGTGGAGCAGCGCTGCTGTGGGCCATTACCTTGCTGCCGGACCAAGTCGTCTAGGCAAGGACGTGCCGTTGTACACCCTGTGAGACCTCCCGAGCGCTGATTCGTCGCGCGTCGCGCATGTGCGCGCCGCGCTGCCTTTTGCTGCGGACTTCTCACTGAAACCGGTGTACTTCTGTGCTCGAAAACTGGGTGGTCATGCCCACCTGCCTTCCTCTCGTTCTCCGACGTTGCCACGCGTGCGCGTCCCAGCGCTTTCGGACGAGCGGCAAATTTCGCGTCAACGCCAACCACAAGCTCATCGACGCCTGGCTCCTCGCGCTCTGTACCGCTTGCGGGGACACCGCGAAGCTCACGGTTCTGGAGCGGATGAATGTGCGCTCCGTACGATCTGAGCTGCTGGAGCGGATGCATGACAACGACGCCGGCCTGGCAGCTGAGCTGCTCCAGGATCCGGTCTTGAGGCGCCGTAATCGCATCGCCCTCGACTGGGATAACGCCTGGCGTCTCGACACCGGCGGATCGGATCACCTGGACCGCGAGGTGATTGACGTCGCGGTCCGCTTTGCGGCACGGATCCCCGTCCGGCCGGTGCGACTGATCGCTGAAGGGTGCGGTCTTTCGCGGGCCGAGGTTGAGAGACTGATCACGGAGGGGAATCTTGTCTCGGCAGTCCGGCTGAGCGGGAAGCTCTCCGGCGACTTCACCTTCACGCTCAAGCGCTGAGCCCTCCTCGGGACACGGGCCTGTCCGGCAAGATCGCCGGACAGGCCCTGGCTGGGGATGGCATGGAGGCCGAGGACGCCGAGGTAGGCCGCTAGTACGCCGAGTCTCGCGATGAGGCGTGAGTGCCGAATGACCCTGGCCTTAGTGGAGACGGGACATCGCTCCCGAACCAGCCGCGAGCCGGTGAAGGCACCAGGCAGAAGCCCTGGGCGCACCTCCCGCGCTGGTGACACAGACTCAGGGCCGGTGGACGCTGGTCCCAACATCAAGGGGCGGTTCTCGAAGACTTGGGAATCCGTCACCGATCGTGGCGCGAGGCCTGGCGGACACCAACGGGCGGTTCTCGCGTACCTGCCCCGCCACCGCGAGTTGTACCGAGCGCCTGGGAGAGGCTCGGCCCGTGTGAGTCAGGAAGTCGCCCCGTTACTGGCGGAGATCGCGTCGGCCGAGCCTCGGCCGACGTCGCGCACCCGCATGCGTCTGTGGAGAGCTGGTGGCACGCAGCGGTGGGGGAGATGCGCCGGACCGTCAGTAGGGAGGCGCCGGCCGGCCCGCCACAACGTCCTACTCCCCGATGGGGATCCCACTCGGCTGCGGTTAGGATCACCTGTCCCATCCCCCCACTCATGCCTCTGGAGTCCCCCCATGAACCACACCCCTGGCTTCCCCCTCTCCCGCCGCGGCCTCATACGCACCGGTGTCGGCGCCTCGCTTGCCGCCCTCGGGCTCGGCGCCGGCGCGCAGACCGCTGCGGCTGATGTGACCGCGACCAAGCGGTTCGATCTCACGCAGCCGTCGTACGACCTGTTCCGGTCCAAGGACACGCACGGTGCGCGGGTCCAGCAGAGCTTCGCCTTCGACTGGGAGAACAAGTTCCTGTTCGTGGCGACCAAGCGGAGTGGAAGCCCCGAGTCCGCCGGTGACCTGTGCATCAACAAGATGGACTTCGACGGGAACTACATCTCGTACATGCACCTCGATGGCTTCGGCCACGGTGTCGCCTTCGCCGCGCTGCCGAGCGGTTCCGACACCGAGCTGTGGATCGAGTGCGCCGCGAACACCGGCGGGTACGGCACTGCGCTCGCCCCCATCCGTTACACCGCCAACACCACCCTGGGCTCGCCGGCTGCCTCGGCCGCCTACCAGCCGATCGCCGGAGCCAGCGAGTACACCTGCTCCGTCGACCCGGTCTACCGGCGCATGATCGTGCGCTACCACACCAGCGCCGGTAAGCGCATCGCCGTGTACCCCCTCTCCGCCTTCGAGACGCGCAACTTCGGCTCGCCGCTGGTCGACTTCAAGCAGCCGACGATCTCCGGCACGCCGCAGGGCTACACCCTCTACGGCTCGTACATGTACTACCTGACGGGTGACGCGTACCCCGGCGACGGCACCCCCACCGGCGACGGCAACACCTACATCACCAGCATCGACATCAACACGGGACTCGTGAAGCAGGGCCCCGTCCTCACCAAGGCGGGCTCCACCCTCCACCACCGCGAGCCCGAGGGCCTGGCGATCTACCGCACCGACGCCGGCGAGGCCCGCCTCTTCATCGGCTTCGCCACCGGCGTGGAGGGCGACCGGCGCTCCAGCATCTTCTACAAGAACGCGCTGATTTGAGCCTAGCCACGGCTTGCCCGCCCTGCCGGCCGCGCCCATGCGGCGCGGCCGGCAGGCGTCCGGGACGTGGTCAGCGATAGTCGTTGAGCCGGTCGCGGTGCCGGGGCCGGGCGCGTAGCCCTTACCGGTGCCGCTGGCCCTCCGCCACCCGCCCGTACCCGTTTCGTGCCCGCAGCGCCGCCGGTCGGCGGACGCCCGCAGGGAAAGGGTGGCCGCTCACGCGCCGGCCCGCCACCAGGCCGGTGACGGGTCCGGCACTTCCGCCTGTCCAGCGAAGCAAGCAGCGAGGCCGTCGTCTCGACGCTGACGACGGCCTCGTCGGGCCCACGCGCCAGCAGAGATCCGGAGAAGTCTTTGCTCAGTCGGTTGGCTTCATCCGCGAGAGTGGGTTCTGGCACTGGTTCCGTGCAGCGGTCACGCTCCGTGACAGCTGAGGTGGGGGCGAAGATCGCGTCAGATGGCCCGCTGCTGCGCCTGGTCGCGTGTACAGGTTGCGGACTGGGGGCCTGGCGCTACAGGGTGATCAGCCCAGCTGACGTCTCTCTAAAGCCGCAGGCATCGAAATAGAACGGACGCAGGTGGTCCTCGAAGTCGACGTGAAGCCAAGCGCACTTCGCGGCACGGGCTTCGTCGGCTGCGAACGCGATGAGCTTGGCACCAACTCCTCTTCCCTGGCAACGCTGGGCGACCACCGTGTCCAGGATGAAGGCATGGAGCCCGCCATCCCAGACAACGTTGACGAAGCCGATCAGAGAGCCGTCTTCCCAGGCGCAGACCCAGCCGAGGCTGTGGCGTTCAAGCCGTGCTCGCCAGTCGGCCGGAGCAACCGGGTGGCCGAAACCGTCGGCGTGCAGCGCGTTGAGGGAAGCGTTGTCGAAGTCGCCCCGCAACTCATACTTGATCGTCACGCCTCGATCGTAAGTTCCGGCCCAGCCCGGCATCGACCCGATTACGGAGCCAGAACCGCCTCTGCGCGGCCATCGTCGACCGACTCACCTTCAACCAGACAAGCCTCATGACCTGCTTCATTCTTCGAGTGCGAACGAAGCCCGTTCTTGCCACTTCGTTCCGTCGTGCACGATGAGTTCAACTGACGAGACGTGAGACGTGAACGGGAGCCTGCCGGCGAGGTCGGCCTCGATCTCCTCCAGGACGGCGTCTTCCTGACCTTGAGCAATGGTCAGATGCGGCATGATCTCGGCGAACCGGCCGCCATACGGCGGAGCCTCAGGCCAACGATCAGCGATCGCCTCCGTGAGCTGCCGCAACTGCGTGTCAGGCTCGGGGACGAGATACAGCACTTCCGGGAGTCGTCCACATCTCTCGAACCGCAGGTCAAAGGCCTGGTGGCTTCCCAGCACGTCCGCGAGGGCGGAGTAGACGAGCGCATCTATTCGGCTCTCGTCGAGGAACGGGAAAAGCACGGTGACATGGGCTGGAACCCCGGCCTGGCTGAGGGGTCGAGCCGTTCACGCCACCCGCGGACGGACGGCTCCGCCTCGGGGATCCGGACGATGAGCGCGTCTGGCCCGCCTGAAACGCACTGGTGAGCACCTCTCTGAGAGGCAGAACCATGTAGCCGAAATCTGGCAACACTCCAGTTCTTGCCCACGGCCCGTCCGCGTGCTGGCGGCTGGAGTGTCAGGTAGGCAGGGGCCCAGAGGGTCGGCGAGCCGATTGCTTTCGTCCGCGGTGATGCCTCGGGCCAGCCGCATGCCGAACCGCAGGCTCACTGGACTGTCACACGCCGGACACTTCTCGGGTGTCCTGGCGGCTATAGCGCTCCCTATTCCGTGCCACTTCTTCGGCGCTCACCGATGAATAGATGGCGTACACATCTCCGATACGGTCGTCCCCGCGCCCACGTTGTCGCCACTCCTCGTGTGCCCGAAACGCCATGACGGCCACCTGCGAAGCAGGCTGCCAGTGCTGGGTGAAGGCCGGACCATTCACATCCGGGACGTGTTCCAGGGGCACGCCGCGCTTCCCCAGGAGCCGCTCCAGTTTGTCGAACCGGAGGTGGCGGTCGAAGCGGCCGTACCGGTCGCGAATGGCCCTGTTGACGATGCTGCCGCCCCAGTGCGACAGCCGATGCACCTGCAGGGTGAAGTGGTGCCCCTCCCAAGGATGGTCCGGTGTCTCCCGTGTCCAGAAGAACTCGGCCATTCCGTAGTCGCGCCACATGCTGTAGTCGTCAAGGGAGTTCTCGGCGAAATCGGAACCCAGGAGCGCGGTGACCCGGTCGGGACTGTCCGTTGGCTTGACGCCGAGCACCGTTCCGGAGGCAACCACGTCGATGTAGAACGCAAGGGAATGCGGAGTCAACTGGTATTCCTTGACTGGGCCGAGGGGTCAGAAGCGGCGGCCTCAGCATATGCGACCGGGACGCCACAAAGATCCGTCGGGCGTGACCTAAAGAGATTCGCCCCCCGGGAGGCCCCTGGACACGGCAGACCCTGCCAGGGCCAGATCATGACGCTGATCGGATCCCGTCCCCGGCATTGGGGTCGAGCGACGCGGCCGCAGTCAGCCGCTCGACAAACGTTCTGAAGTCCGTGGCCAGGGGAAGTTCCGTGTTGCCGTCCACGTCGAACCACGTCACGGACGGCTCCCCGTGCTCTCCGCGCGCCCGGTAGTCGAGAGCGATCCAGCAGTGACCATCACCGGAGAGCAGAACCAGAGGAGAAGGAAGACCCCACTCCTCAACCAAGTAGGGCGAGTCCAGCAGTGACAACTGACCGTCGTGACGGCCGATGCCCATCATTTCGTCGAACGGGACATGACTCTCGCTCCACGACGTCGGTGCATCCGTCGGGAACGCGTCCCACAGCTCCGCCACCTGGCCGCCGTTCTGGACGCGCAGGAGCTCCAGCAACGAAGCCGGCAGACGGACACCGAGCCGACGCTCGGCATTTCGCACGACCGCGTCGGTCAACAGTGGCTGAACCCCGTACAGGCCCTCGCCCCAGAACGTCGCCTTCACTTCATCGAACCGAGCAGCCACAAACGCATCCTACGGACCCAGCAGACCAGGATGACGAGATGTAGGAGCTTCACAAGAGGCGGCGGAGCGACTGTGTTGCCACGAGGACCCGCCGCTCCGGTGCACCCATCGCGGCGTCGTCCTGCTCCGCGATGCTCGATGGGCCAGCCAGCTTGACCGCGATCCGCGAGGCCGTCGGCCGCGAGCAGCATCACCCCCCGGAGCAGGGGGACCCCGGCGCCCACCCGAGCCGACAGCCGGCCCACCGGCATTCCCACGACCAACCCGTAGCAGCGAAACGGCACGCCGGGCGAACCGACGGACCGTCACGCCTCATCGCTACTGAACTTGAACTCGTGATGTCGGTGGTGTCGCAGAGACCGCTGAACTCTGATCAAGAGTGTGGCTGCAGCCAGCGACGCGCGGCAGCCAGGGTCACCTCGACGTCGTCGCTCCAGGAACAGACTTCCAGCCACGACAGGTAGCCGCCTTGCGTGAAGACCAGGACCTCGCCGGGTCACTCGCCAGCCTCGGTGACGAGCTGCACTTCGGCCGCCACGACTGTGCTGGGACCAGTGGGTGCAGGCTCCGCCCTGCTTGTGTCGAGTTCGAAATAGGCGGTTCCGCATCCGCATGTGCAGCGCCCTCGCACGCTGAGGTGCGGAACCTGCCTTCGGAGCGCGACATGAACCGGATCGTCCTTGTTCAGGACTGCCGCGAGCACGTCGGCTACGTCGGCAGGCATGCTCTCGGTCATTCCGACACCGTATCTGACCAGCAACTTTTGACTTGACCGTGGCGGCCAATCGCCGATCGGCCAGCCATTGCGTTCACGCGTCCAGGGCCAGGCCGGTGCCGGCGAGGCAGCCGTTGATGACCTCCGGCCGGTACTGCACCATCTTGAGCTTGCGCTTGACGGCCCGGGTGATCTGCCCGAGGTCGGCTGCGGCGAGGTTGCCGATGTCGCGCTTGACCAGCGACCAGATGCCCTCCTGCGGGTTCAAGTCCGGCGTGTAGCTCGGAAGCTGGAAGACCGTGAGCCAGTTCGCGTGGGCGGCGATGAACTCGCGCATCGGTTCGGCCAGGTGCATGCGCAGGTTGTCCCACACGAGCACGATCGGGCCGCCGAGCTGGATGTGCGCCCTGACCAGCAGGTCGCGCAGGTCGCGCCAGCCGATGCCCTTCGGCTCGCCCTTGCGGCCCCGGTACTCGCGGACCGAGTAGAACATCCTCGACCGCTTCCCAGGCTTATAGCAGGCCAGCCCGGCCATGGACACCCGGCCCGAGCCCCGGCCACGGACCCGGACCACCGGCGTTACGCCCTTGCGTCCCCAGCTTCTCGCTCGCGGCGGCGTCATCGACTGTCCGGCTTCGTCCTCGAAGACGATCCAGCCGTCACACGCCGCCGCGGTGCTCTTACCCGCGGCCAGGTCTCCTTCTTCCACACCTCGACCGCCGCGTCGTCGCGCTCGATCGCCCGCCGGGCGGGCTGCTGCCAGGACCAGCCGTGCCGCTTCAGCAGCAGCCACGTTCCCTCCACCGTGTAGCTCACGTGGAACAGCCGGCCGATCAGCGTCTTGATCCGTGCCAGTGTCCAGCGCTGGTCGGCCCAGCCATGGGCCAGCGGCCCGCGTTCCAGCTCCCGTTCCAGCCTCGCGATCTGCTTCTCGCTGAGCCTCGGCCGCCCAGGCGATCCCCTCGACAGGACCCCCGCTTCACCGCGCTCGCGCCACTGGCGGCGCCACCGTTCCACCGACCGCTCGCTGACCCGCAGCGCGGCAGCGATCTCCCTGTTCTTCTGCCCGTCCTCGAAGCGTTCCACGGCCTGCAGCCGCACCCGCTCCCTCGCGGCCCTCCCCGCGTCGGTCAACCCGCCGCCTTGCGCGTATCTCACGGTCCAGGGCTACCGGAGCGGACCTGCCGCCGTCAGGCGAACGGCTCCGACATCACCCAATCAAGTTCAGTAGCGCCCTCGGAGTGCCTTATGCGCGCCGTACGCTTCGATAAAGCCCTGAATCGTCTGCATGTTGTCCGCGAAGGATTTCGATCGCCACTCTGTCTTTCTGCCGTCGCGATAGTTGAGGTCGATCCATACGGAAAGATTCACGAAAGAGCTATCAGAGAAGGTACTTCCGCGAACCTGTAGCATCACTTCAGTTAGGTCATAGAAATTGACGATCGTCAGCGGCTTTCGTTCGTCCGTGTATTCGATGGCGCAGTCATGCGTGATGACCAACAGCGGGTCCGGATCATTGGCTGTCCCTCGCAAGAAGCCGGACACTTTGCCCCGCTTCTTGGCGAAGACTCGCCAATCCGCCGGTACGGGACCTTGGCGCGCCTGCCCGAGGATCGTCAGCGGATCGGTCATGCCGCCTCCGGTGTTTGCCACCGCCCACCGGGCGGCTCCATCTGGTCAAGTGAGTAGTTAAGCCCTGCGCTTCGTGGTCGGCCGGTCTGTCAACCTTCCGTCGGCCCATGGCGGAGATGGCCCCCATCGAGGTGTTGCTTCACCCGCAGGCTTAAGCGGCACTGTCCCATCCGACATGGCCTGCGATGGGCAGAGCGTGACAGGACGCCGGGTGTTCCATGCGGCAGCGGCACCGAAGGGTCCAAACAAAGAACCGAAGGGACTAAAGGGACCCCGGTAATCGTCCAGGGAGCGACCCCGGTCCTGGGGCCGGTGAGCTCGCAGGGCTGATGGAGGGCGTCTCCCCCGGGGGCCCGGACCTCGTGCGGTCCGGATTGTTAGCGAGGTGCTGCTCCAGCGTCGCAGCACTGTCCTGCGATGCGCAATGACCGTGTCTACGGGACGGTTCTGATCGACGTTGAGACTTGCCGACCAGTGGGCCTGCTGCCGGATCCAGAGGCAGGCACGCTGGCCAGCTGGCTGACTGAGCAGCCTGGGATCGAGGTTGTGTCCCGACTGCGCGCTGTTCTTCGCCGAGGGTCACCGTCGGAGCTCCTACCGCCGTCTACGTCGCCGCCCACCTTCCCCTGTGGCGCAACCTCGGCGAGGCCGAGCGGTGTGTCTCCGCCATCGGCTGTGCCTGCGGGCGACGTTCAGCGTGCCGACGGTGCCGACCGCCTTTAGGGGTCGGCTTCACTGCCAGACCGACCGGGTACCGGTTCGCCGATCGCACCCGCGCCAAGCACACCACCGTCCACGCGCTGCTCGCTGCCGGCCACAGTTGACGATCCCTCCAGCGCCAGCGCGGTATGACCTACCGCACCGTGTAGCGCCTCGCCGATGCCGTCACTCCGGAAGCCCTCCTTGAGCGGCAATGGCGGAACTGGAGAAGAGCTCGACGACTTCAGCCGCACCTGAATGAGCGGTGGGCTGAGGCTGTACCGGAGGACCGGCAGGTGCGGGTACCGCCGGCGCATGCGCTGGGAGGGGGGTGAAGCATGGCTCGCGTACGAGCGCTTGAACGGATCTCTCTCGGCATCCGTATGGAAGGCCGGACGCGTCCCCAAGGTCGCCCTGTCGGCGATCGCAGTCCGTACCCCCCCACAGGAGGCGAAGAGTTGAGTCACAGGCGAATACCCAAGCGGAATGCAGTTCTCGCGGGTGCCGGGGCGGTGGGCATCGTCGCAGCGGCGATCCTGCTGCCACAGGCCAATGCCTCGCAGGGCGGCGCGGGGGAGCAGTCGGGCTCGCCGCGAACGATGAGTGCCGCTGCGGCCGCGGAGCTCCTTCAGAAGCTGGGCGGGCAGCTCGGTGACTCCTACGGCGGCGCGTACTACGACGCGGACAAGCAACAGCTCGTCGTCAATGTCGCCGGTGGCGACACCAGCGGCAGCGCCGAGGTTGAGAAGGCCGGCGCCGTTGCGCGGACCGTGCAGAACAGCCTCCCGACACTCACCTCGGCGATGAATTCTCTGAGCGCCAAGGCATCGGTCCCCGGCACCGCGTGGGCCGTCGACCCCAGGACGAACGAGATCCTGGTCACTGCCGACCGTACCGTCACCGGTGAGCGTTGGGACACGGTCGAGACGGCGGTCCGTTCGCTGGGCGATGGCGTCGCCCATATCCAGAAGTCCAAGGGCGAGTTCAAGCCCTTCATCGAGGGCGGCGACGCCATTTTCGGCGGGGGCTCCCGCTGCTCGCTCGGCTTCAACGTCACCACCCAGGACGGCCGACCCGGCTTCCTCACGGCGGGACACTGCGGCGTCGCCGCCGAGCAGTGGTCGGAGGAACCGAACGGCGAGCCCATCGGAACCGTGCAGGAGGCCGTGTTCCCCGGTGAGGGCGACTTCGCACTCGTGACGTACGACGACCCGAACACGCAGGCGCCGAGCGCTGTGGACACCGGCGACGGCCAGGTCTTGGAGATCACCCAGGCGGCCGACGCGGCGGTCGGTCTGCAGGTGTTCCGCATGGGCAGCACGACGGGTCTGCGCGACGGTCAGGTGACCGGTCTCAACGCCACCGTGAACTACCCCGAGGGCACGGTCTCCGGACTGATCCAGACCGACGTCTGCGCGGAGCCCGGTGACAGTGGTGGCGCCTTGTTCACCCGCGACGGGAACGCCGTGGGCCTCACCTCGGGAGGCAGCGGCGACTGCACCTCGGGCGGCGAGACGTTCTTTCAGCCGGTGACCACGGCCCTGGAGGCCGTCGGCGCTCAGATCGGGGCGGGCGCCGGCGGTGACGGGGGTGCTGACAACGGCGGCGCCGGTGACAACGGCGGTGCCGGTGACAACGGGGGTGCCGGTGACAACGGCGGCGTCGATGGCAACGGGGGTGCCGATGGCAACGGCGGCGTCGATGGCAACGGCGGCGCCGGCAACGGTGACAGCGAAGAAGGGTGGTGACGGAAACAGCATCGGCTGACGGTCGCTGATCGCGAGCGGCCCTGGGCATGCGTCGGATGTCCGGGGCCGCAGCCGTGCCCATGTGCCTCGATCGGCGCGGATCACGAGGTTGTCCTTCGCTGGCCTGTCGTGCACATCTCCCATGGTGATGCCGTCCGGGTAGAGGCGCTGGACGGTCCTAGAAGACGAGATGGAGTGTGTGCCCGTTGCCGATCACACCATGAGCAGGCCGAGATTCCGTCCCGCGACCGTCCACTCCCGACTCCCACGGGGCGTGGCAGTTCCAAGGCATGCGCCGGCAGCGTCGCGCTCTGCCGGCGCTGGTGACGGTCGACAATGGTCGAGGTGCGGGGCCTGCTGGCGTACGCGGTCTCCGTGTGCGAGGCGCCGCGGTCGGTGCTCGAGCAGATCTACGAGCTCGCCGGGAGCCGCGACGTGCCCGCGGAGGCGACGGGCGAGGACGGTGGGCCGTACCACCGGCTGCCGAGGGTGCACCGGCTCCACGAGCCGGGCGCGGACCGCGATGCAGCGAGGCCGGCTCACCGCAGCGGACGCAAACCGGGCCAAGGTGGCAGAGTCAGCGCGTCGGCCGCCGAGGACTACAACGTGCAGGGTGCTGCAGGAGCCAGGAGGGCGTCTCCGATATCGAGATCGTGAAGATGTACGCCCTGGCCTCAGCACAACTACGCCGGTGCGCGCTCCGGGCAGCACACAGGGCTGCCGCCTTCATGCCCGGGTACCGGCGTGAACTCGTGGTGTCGGTGGCGTCGCGGAGGCCGCTGGACGCTGGCCGTTCGAGATCAATAGCGTGTTCGCCGTGGTCTGCCGGCGAGTCGACCGGCTGTGTCGGGCTCGGCCGGCCGGCCGCACCGTGCAGAGGCGCCATGGTGACGCCATGCGCGTGTCGGAGTTCCTGTTCACGCGGGTCGGCGAAGCCGCCATTCACGGCCTCGACCTGGCGGATGTGCTCGGACGCGAGCCATAGCTCACCGCGGCGGGCCGGGGACGCCGTACTTACTGATCGTTTCAGAATGAGGTTCGTAGGCGACGGAGGCAGATGAGACTGCAGGCCAGTTCGAGCAGGCCCTGGTGGAGGTCGGCTCGTCGTTCGTAGCGGGTGCGGAGCCGTTTGAACTGATGCAGCCAGGCGAAGGCGCGCTCGACGACCCAACGGACCTTGCCCAGTCCGGAGTCGTGGGCGACGCCGCGTCGGGCGATCTTCGGCTTGATGCCGCGCTTCCACAGCAGGCGGCGGTATTTGTCGAAGTCATAGCCCCGGTCGGCGTACAAGCGTCGGGGCTTGATACGGGGGCGTCCCCGCAGGCCCCGGATCGGTGGGACCGCGTCCAGCAGCGGCAGGAGCTGGGTGACATCGTGTCGGTTCCCGCCGGTGAGCGTGACGACGAGCGGAGTTCCGTTGCGGTCAACGATCAGATGGTGTTTGGAGCCGGGACGGGATCGGTCGACGGGCGAGGGCCAACGTGATCCCCCTTTGAGAGCCCGGATGTGCGACCCGTCCACCGAGCAGTCGTCCAAGTCCAGCAGATCGGCGCGGCCCAACTGGTCAGCAGGGCGGCGTGCAAGCGGGGCCATACGCCGGCCTCGGTCCAGTCGCGCAATCTTCGCCAGGCTGTGACTCCGGAGCAGCCCACAGTCTCGGCGGGCACATCGCGCCACGCGACACCGGTCCGCAACACGTACATGACGCCCGCGAGGGCCGCCCTGTCCGGAACGCGCAACCGCCCGGGGTAGCGGCGGCGCCGTTCGGGAGCGGGCGGAAGCAGCGGAGCCACGCGCTCCCACAGGTCATTTGAAACGAGATCAGCACGCACGCGGACACCTTGCCGACCAAGATCGTCGAGCGCAAGATCCGAGGCTCAACTGAATTGGTCAGAAAGGCTGGTGGGCGTAGATCTTGCTCCACTGGTCAGCGGTGCCCCGCTCGCTCATCCCGGCGGCCCGGTAGACGCTGAGAGCGCCGGAAGAGTTGTGGGTGTCGACGTCGACGCCCACGCTGTGATGGCCACGGTCCCGGAGGAGCCGGAAGACGGTGCGCAACAACTGCGTGCCGATGCCGCGGCCGCGGTAGGCATCGAGAACTCCGAGCCAGGCGATCCATGCGCGCTCTGACGGGTCGCGAGCGATGACAGCACCCGCACAGACCCCATCGACCTCGGCCAGCCACCATAGGGCCGCTTCGTAGCTGCCGCGCTGCCGCTGGTCACGGTCGAACTCGGCGAAGGTACGCCGCCGGTGGTTCCAGTGCCCGGCCAGCGCGTCCTCCAAAACAGAGTGGACGGCGCGCCGGTCCTGGTCATCGGCAGCGACGCGCAGTTGCGCACCGAGGTGTGGCTGAGCCGGTTCGGGGAACTCGGTGGTGTTCAGGTCGACTCTGAGGCGCGTGTAGCTGTGCACTATGCTCCAGCCCTCGGCGGCCATGAGGTCATGGGCCGGGCAGTTGGGCAGCTGAAACATGGTCACGGGGGTGTTGGGGTGTGGCGCGTCCCGTAGCACCCACTCGTCGAGCAGGTGAAGCAGTGCTCGGGCCGTGTCCGTAGCGCCGTCTGCGGGTGCAAGGATCAGGTGGGCCCGGAGTTGGCCAGCCTGCGGTGCCGGATGCAGGGCGACGAAGCCGCTGAGCCGACCCTCCTTCGACTCCACGACCATCGTCCGCGACGCCACATCCAGGCCGGGGCTCGCGAGCAGGTCACGCACGTCTGCTCGCGTCGTCTCCCGGCGCCCGATTGCGGCGTGCTCGGCGCAGCCGAAGAGATCTAAGATCGCCTCGATGTCAGACTCGCTGACGGCTCTGCAATGCACACAGGCACCGTCGCAGGACTGTGCAGCTGTTCACAACCGATATTTGTTGGTGACCATCTCGGGGACCCGACCCAGCATTGCCCACGGCTCCGCACCCGCTACGAACGACAGGCAGACCTCCACCAGGGCATGCTCGAACGGGCCTGCTGCCGCATCTGCCTCCGTTGCCGGGGCACCTCATTCTGAAACGATCAGTTAGTTGCTGCTCGGCTCGGAACAGCTCGGAACAGATGGCGGCCGCCGATCAATTGGGGTGGAGCCGGCCGCATCTCCTGCGCAGAGCCACCGGCCGCGAACCGTTGGAGGGATCCGATGCACCACGTTGGTCGAGGACCTCGGTATCCGATGGCTCGCCCTGGGCTGAAACCCGCCCTCGACCGCGATTCCCCTGAGATTGTTCCTGCGTGACAGCCGCGTCACCTATCACCGACTGCCCAAGGCAGGATGGCGCTCTTTCGCATCGTTGGACCGCGCCGGTGCACCGCCGAAACACCGGAGGTATCACCACCTCCGGTGCGTCAGAGGCGGTGCAGGACCTTCACTCCCCGTGCCTGGAGTTCGTCCATCAGCTGGGTGCATGGGAAGGCGTCCGTAAGGACAAGGGAAGTGTCGTCCACGGAGCACAGCCCGCTGGCCGGCTCACGGTTCAAGCCACCCGCTCACCCGGCGTACGCTGTTCGGCGCAGGCGCCTGCTCGGCGGAGACCGCGATGCTGAGAGCCGCTGCCGGGGCCTCTGGACGGTGTGCTGTGTTCCGGCGGCGTGCTATGCGTCCGTGGAAGAGCGCTCGCTCCGCTTGTTCCACGGGATGAGGGTGACGAGTATGTCGCCCACTGTGCCGACCACGTTGAACGCGAGCCAGCCGACGCCCTTCAGGACGCGCACCGCCGCAGCACCCGCAACCTCTTCCATGCTCTGTTCTCCTCGAGTCCGTCACGGTGGATTGCTTCGATCTTGGAGACGCGTTCTGTCGCCATGCGGTTGCCTGGGGAAGGGTGAGGAGTGTCCTGCGGAGCCTGCGGTGAAGTAGAGGGACGCACTTGTGAGGGCGATGTTGTGACGTCGGGCGAGCGATGCAGAGCGTGGTTTGGTGGCCGCTGCCGTCTTTGGGACGGCAGTTCCGCAGGGTCTTTCAGTTCTTCGGCCGGGACAGGGCGCGCTCGGCTCAATACCCTACCGCCGACCGTGCACGAGATCGTGCAGAACCCAAACGCCTCTCGAACCTCCGCTGACCAATCGCTGCACCGAACGTCCCGTCAACGATCTGGTCGGCCCCGCTTGGGGACGATGTCTAAGGGCCGCCGGGCAGTCGAACCGTGACGATGAGACCGCCAGCGGGGCCCGGGACGAGGTCGAGGGTTCCGTCGTGGGCGCGGACGATGCTGTGCACGATGGCAAGGCCGAGGCCGACGCCGGCGTGCTCGTCGGTGCGTACTCGCTCCGTTCCGCGCTGGAAGGGTTCGGTGAGGGTCGGCAGCAGTTCCGGTAGGAGCGGATGACCCGTGTTCTCGACCCGCACCACGCTCGCGTCGCCCTGCGCTTCGGTGTGGACCGTCGCGGTGCCGCCGGCGGGGAGATTGTGGACGATGGCGTTCTGGACGAGGTTCAACACCATCCGCAGCAGGAGCTCCGCGGAGCCGCTGGTCCGTGTCGCTCCGCCGGTGACGGCGAGCGTGATCCCGCGCTGTTCGGCGAGGGGGAGCAGGGTTTCGGCGGCCTCTTCGGCGACGAGGGAGAGGTCGACGCGCTCGCGCTTGAAATTCCCGCGGTCGCTGCGGCTGAGCAGCAGGAGGGCCTCGGTGAGGTCGATGGCGCGCGTATTGACAGCCTGCAGGCGTTCGAGGATTTCGTGTTGGTCCCGCGTGGGGTCCTTGCGGGCGACGTCGAGCAGCGTCTGCGAGATGGCCAGCGGGGTGCGCAGTTCGTGGGACGCGTTCGCGGCGAACCTCTGCTGCTCGGCGACGTGCGACTCGAGTTGCTCGAGCATCGTGTCGAACGCGTCGCCGAGTTCACGGAACTCGTCCTGGCGGCCTTCCATGCGGATCCGGTGGGACAGCGATCCGGTCCCGGCCCTCCGTGCCGCGGCCGTGATCTGTGTGAGTGGTGCGAGCATCCGGCCGGCGAGGATCCATCCCCCGACGAGGCCGAACACGAGCAGGAAGACCATCGCCACGGCCGCGGCGGGGGCGAAGGTGCGCACAAGGAGGTAGCGGTTGGGCGCGATCCCGAGCAGACCCTGGGAGTTGTCGGGTACGTAGCGCAGCAGGAACACCCACACCACGGCCAGCAGGAGAGCTCCGGCGACGGCGAGGAACCCGGCGTAGCTGAGGGTGAGTTTCAGTCGGACGCTGAGCCCTGGGCGTCTAGACATGCGTACAGCCGGGGCGCGTGGTGACGGGGCCGGTGTCGATCCGGTAACCGACACCCGGCACCGTGGCGATGATCCATGGTTCGCCGAGCCGTTTGCGCAATGCTGAGACGGTGATGCGCACGGCGTTGGTGAGGGGGTCGGCGTTCTCGTCCCAGGCGCGTTCCAGCAGCTCTTCGGAGCTGACGACCCCGCCCTCGGCGGCGACAAGGACTTCCAGGACCGCGAACTGTTTGCGGGTGAGGGCGACGTAGCGTCCGTCGCGGAAGACCTCCCGGCGGAAGGGGTCGAGACGCAGGCCCGCGATCTCGCGGACCGGGGGCCGGGCGTACGCGCGCCTGCGGTCGAGCGCCCTCAGCCGCAGGACGAGCTCCCGCAGCTCGAACGGCTTGGTGAGGTAGTCGTCGGCGCCGAGCTCGAACCCGGAAGCCTTGTCGTCGATCCGATCGGCAGCGGTCAGCATGAGGATCGGGATGCCGCTGCCGGAGGCGACGATGTGCCGAGCGACCTCGTCGCCGGAAGGGCCCGGGATGTCGCGGTCGAGGACCGCGAGGTCGTAGGAGTTGACGCTGAGCAGTTCCAGGGCGGAGTCGCCGTCCCCGGCGATGTCGGCGGCGATCGCCTCCAGCCGGAGACCGTCACGGACGGCTTCGGCCAGGTAGGGCTCGTCCTCCACGATCAGTACGCGCATGTCCGAAGCCTAAGCAACACAACATATCGCCGACGTATGCAAAGACGTGTCCCAAGACGTGTGCAGTACGTATGCAAGGACGTGTGCATACCGAACACGCGACTCAGCCTGCCGGTACCGGCGCGGGGCGAGGCTGGTCCGACGGCGCTTCCGCCGCAGTGCGCCACCAGCGACGCGACGCCAGCGCGGCCAGCACGGCGCCGGCGGCGTTGACCAGTACGTCGTCCACGGAGGACACCCTGTCCAGGCGCAGGACGTACTGTGCGGCCTCGACCAGGACCGAGCAGCCCGCCCCGAGCGCCAGGATCCGCGGCACGGACGCGAGCGCCGCGAACCGTATCGGGGCGAAGAACCCCAGCGCCGCGAAGACCAGCAGGTTGCCGACGATCCCGTACGGCCCCATCGTGACCAGGTCCCGCAGCGGTACCAGACTCACCCGGGCGGGGACGGTACCGGCCCCGCCGCCCGGCATCATGGTCATCCATAGGAACGGCAGCGTCCCGTGGACCATGCCCACCTCGGCCAGCGACATCCGCCACGCCGGTGTGACGCCGGCGCCACGCCGGCGGCGCGCCAGAGTCCACACCACCAGCGCGGCCAACGGCAGCGCGGCCAACGTCATGAACACCACGCCGTTGAACGTATCGAAGCAACCGTGCCACCGCCCGGCCATGCACATCGGAGCGGACATCATGAGAGGCCGCCGCACGACGAACACGGCGCTCGCCACGCCGAGGACCGCCAGGCTGAGGAGCACGATCCTGCGCGTGCGGCAGGGCGGTGCTGACAGGGATGCGTTGTGGTTCATGCCTCCATTGGACACGGAGGGGACGTTGCGGTGGCGTATGCGCTTTTCGATACGCCCGCGATACATGGAGTCCCCGGCTTCAAGGAACTGGCGCAAGCCGACGGTGAGATGGCCCCACCGCTGGTGATCGTGTCGGCCCAGCTACTGCAGATTCTGGACGACTCGTCCGTGGACATCGCACTGCCGACCATCAAGGATGCGCTTGCCATCACGCCCGTTTACGGCATTCCTCCAGGCGTCGATGATCGTGGCGGGGATGCGGCCGCGGTCGGGGACGTCGTAGCCGTGCGCGTGTGCCCAGGTGCGGACGTCGCTGGTGTTGGCCGTCGTGCCTGTCGGCGGCTCGGGCGTTGGGCGGGTGGTCCAGTAGAGGTATTCGCCGTTGTCGGTGACCGCCATGGGAAGGAGCTGTTGCGGGTCGATGGGTACGGGGTAGGTACCCGTCTCGAGTTCCGCCTGAAGCTGTGTGCGGATGGTGGACGGCATGGGGCCGGTGAGGTTGATCCACTGGGTGGGTGCGTGGGGGTGGTAGAGGCGGAGGAAGCCGCAGAAGGCGCCTGGCCCGTAGGTGTCGGCGATCTGTTCGTAGTCGGCGGGCAGGGCCAACCCCAGGGTGTGCTCTGTCGCGGTCCAGTCGGTCGACGGGGCGGCCGGTGGTGGCGGGCAGAGCTCCGTGAGGCGGTCGATGTTGTTGGTCACGGGAGCAGTCCTGGGCGGTGGCGAACGTTGCTGGTTGTGAGCGGAGTTCGTGGGCGAAGTTGGTGAGCGAGGTTCGGGAGCGGAGTACGTGAGCGAAGTTCGTGCGCGGGGTTCGTGAACGATCCGTCGGAGAGAGTGCCGCCGTGCTGGTGGATAAGCCTCGAGCTGGATGTACTTGGGGACGGATCGAAGTGTTGGCGGGCGTTGCATTGCGTTTGTGACGATCTGCCGCGTTCGTGTGTGACGTGTGTCGCCAGTCGACTCGCGACTGACCTGCGTCGATTCGGCGGGAGGCGGGTCGTGGCACGCTAGTTGACGGGATTGGGTTGCGATCGCGGATCGAGCCAGGGTCTGCGGCCGTGGTAGGACTATTCGACTGATCGATCATCATCTGACGGGGGAACGGCTTCATGGCTGTCACGGTGCCGGACTGGGCGGACACGCTGCTGGATCTGGTGGGGGTGAACTGGCCCAACGTGGACGAGGACGCCTACCGTGAAATGGCGGACGCGCTGCGGGAGTTCGCGGACGACCTCGCCGATGACGGTCAGCTCGCCAACAACCATATGGAGCGTTTGCTGTCGTCGGGTCACGGCGAGGCGATGGACGCGCTGAACGAGCACTGGGGCAAGGTCAAGGGCAAACACCTGAAGGACATGATCTCCGCGGCCCGGACGATCGCGGGTGCGCTGGACATGGCCGCGGGCGCGATCGAGGCCATGAAGTGGAAGGCGGTCGCGGAGCTCGGGATCCTGGCCGGCCAGACGGGTCTTGCGCTGGCGCTGATTCCGGTGACCGGTGGTCTGTCCGCGCTGCTGGGTGCCGGGGCGATCGCGTTCACGAAGAAGCAGTTGCTGAAGCTGATCACGGGGGCGATGGAGGAGGCGGTCGGTCACATCGTCTCCGTGATGACCGAACCGGCCGTGGCGGCGCTGGAGAACATGGCCGCCGATCTGGTGGTCCAGGTCAGCATGGATGCCTTGGGCGTCCAGAACGGGGTGGACCTCGACCAGACCAAGCAGGCCGGCAAGGACGGTTTCAAAGACGGCGTGCAGGGTGCGAAGGAGGGCCTGAACCTCGCCTCCACCGGAGGCGGCGGCGGAGGCGGTGGTGGCGCCAAGGGCAAGGGCTTCCATATCGAGCACGACGAGCACGACAACGCCGGCACGAAGCTGAACGGCGTGAGCGTCGGTATTCACGGCAAGACCACCGGCAAGCTGACCAAGGCGAAGACGGCTCAGGGCCGTAACAAGGGCCGGGACAGCATCGCCGACGCTCTGGATCCGGCGATCGAGAAGGCCATGGGCGCGTTGGTGAAGTCCGCCAAGACCATGGGCGACCACGTCGGCGAGACCCTGCCGAAAGTCGTGAAGCAGATATCGAAGGACCACAAGAACAACGACGACGACATCCGCGACCGCCTCGCCCGCCAACGCAAGAACGACGACGGCAAAGACGGCCGTAAACCCGCGGCGAGCGACGGCCCCCGCAGCAAAGACCGCGGTGACGACTCCCGTACGCGGCCGAATTCGGTGCGCGATGCCGAGGACGATCCGCGCCGCAACAGCGTCTCGCTGGACAAGACGGTGTGCAAGAACGACCCCGTGGACGTCGCCACCGGCAAGATGCTGCTGCCGCAGACCGATCTCACCCTGCCTGGCGTCCTGCCGCTCACCCTGCGCCGTACGCACCTGTCCACGTACCGCTACGGCCATTGGTTCGGCCGGAGTTGGGCCTCCACCCTCGACGAGCGCATCGAGGCGGGGCAGGCCGGCGAGGGAGCGATATGGGTGCGAGAGGACGGCTCTCTGCTCATATACCCCCGCCTGCCACGGCCCGACGGCGAGCACGTGATGCCGCTGGAGGGTGACAGACTCCCGCTGGTGTACGGCGGCGTGGCCGGCGACGAGACCTCGTACGAAGTCCGCGATCCGCACACCGGCCTGGTGCGGACGTTCACCTCCAGCCCCTACCGAACCTCGACCGCGTACTGGCTCAGCGAGATCCAGGACCGCAACGACAACCGTGTCGCCTTCTCGCGCCGCCCCGACGGCGCGCCCACCGCCGTTTCGCACTCGGGCGGCTACGTGGTCCAGGTCACGGCCGACGACTCACGGGTCACCTCCCTGGCCGTGCGCGGGCCCGAGGGACCGGTCACGGTCGTCGGCTACGGCTATGACCCGGCCGGCGATCTCATCGGACTGACGGGCCCCGAGGGGCCGGACGGGCCTGCCTTGCGCTTCACCTACGACGGAGACGGCCGCGTCACCTCCTGGACCGACCGCAACGGCTCCACCTTCCGGTACGTGTACGACGCCGAAGGCCGCGTGTCCCGCACGCTCGGGCCCGACGGCATCCTCTCCTCGAGCTTCGCCTACGGCACGCACCCCGAGACCGGGCACCACGTCACCCGTTACACCGACTCCACCGGCGCCACGACGGTCCTGCACCTCAACGACCGGCTCCAGGTCGTCGCCGAGACCGACCCCCTCGGCCACACAACCCATCTGACCTGGGACGCATACGACTGCCCGCTCACCCGCACCGACCCGCTGGGCCACACCACCGAGCTCACCTGGGACGACGCCGGCAACCTCACCGCCGTCCGGCTGCCCGACGGCAGCACCTCCACAGCTCGCTACGACGACCGGAACCTTCCGGTGGAGGTGACCACCGTCGACGGTGCCGTATGGCGACAGACCTTCGACGACCGCGGCAACTGCACCAGCACCCTGGGGCCGGACGGGGCGCTCACCCGGTTCACCCACGACCGCACCGGAGCGGTCGCGACCGTCACCGACCCCTTGGGTGACACGACCACGATCCGGTCCGACCGCGCCGGGCTGCCCGTGGACATCACCAACCCCGACGGCGGAGTCACCCGTGTCCAACGCGACCACCGCGGCCGCCCCACCCGTGTCACCGACCCCCTCGGAGCGGCGGAGACGTTCGAATGGGACGCCGACGACCGGCTCCTGGCCCGCACAGGCGCCGACGGCAGCCGCGAGACCTGGGCCTACGACCCGGAGGGCAACTGCCTGACGTACACCGACGCCGCCGGAGGACGCTGGGCGACCGAGTACGGCCCCTTCGACAAGCCGCTCGCCCGCATCGCGCCCGACGGGGCCCGCCAACAGCTGCGCTACGACACAGAACTCCGGCTGGCGCAGGTGACCAACCCGCTCGGCCAGAACTGGCAGTACGGCTACGACGCGGCGGGACGACTCGTCGTGGAAACCGACTTCGAGGGCCGCTCCACCCACTACGCCTACGACGCGGCCAACCGCCTGACCGAGCGGACCACCGCTCTCGGCCAGACTGTCACCTACGCCTGGGACGCCATGGACCGCATGGTCGCCCGTGACGCGGACGGGAGCGTGACCCGGTACGCCTACGACCGCGCCGGCGCTCTGACCGAAGCCCGGACCGCCATCTCCACCCTGACGATGGAGCGGGACGTCATGGGCCGGCTCGTCGCCGAGACTCTCGACGGCCGCACCCTCCGCCACACCTACGACCTGGCCGGCCAGCGCACCTCGAGCACCACACCCACCGGCGTGCTCACCAGGCTGTCCTACGACGTGGCAGGCCACCGTACGTCCTTGACCATCGGCGGCCACGCCCTCGAATTCACCCATGACGGACTCGGCCGGGAGCTGACCCGCACCTGGGGGAGCCCCGGCTCCGCCACGACCCTCGCGACCGTATGGGACCAGGTCGGCAGGCCCCTCACCCAGACGCTGACCGCGCTCGGTGGAGAGAGTCCGCTGCGCACACGGGACTACGCCTACCGCCCGGACGGATACCCGGTCTCCCTCGGCGAACGACCGGCGGGCGCCGAGCGCCGGGACAAGCGGATCTCACTCGACCCGGTGGGCAGGCCGCTGACCGTGGAGGCACCCGGCTGGGCCGAGAGCTACGCCTACGACGGCGCCGGAAACCAGACCGCCGCCCACTGGCCCGACGCGGCCGGGCACGCCGATGCCCGCGGCTCACGCGTGTACGACGGCGGCCGACTCGTCTCCGCAGGCGCCGTCCGCTACGAGTACGACGCCGCGGGCCGGGTCGTCGTACGCCGCCGGTCCCGCATCTCGCGCAAGCCCGACGTCTGGCAGTACGCGTACGACGCCGAAGACCGCCTTGTCTCCTGCACCACGCCCGACGGCACCCTGTGGACGTACACCTACGACCCGCTCGGGCGGCGCAGCGCCAAGCACCGCATGGCCGCCGACGGCCGTACCGTCGTCGAGACCGTTCGGTTCACCTGGGACGGGCCGCTGCTCGTCGAACAGTACGACGAGACCACCAGAACCGTCCTCACCTGGGCGTACGAGGGCCACCGCCCACTCACGCAGTACGAGCGCAAGACGCTGAGCGACCAGGAGGTCGACGCCCGCTTCTTCGCCATCGTCACCGACCTCGTCGGCACGCCCACCGAACTCGTCACCCCTGCCGGTGAGACGGCATGGCGCAGCCGGTCCACCTGCTGGGGGACCACCGGGTGGAACACCTCCGCCACCGCGTACACCCCGCTGCGCTTCCCGGGCCAGTACGCGGACGCGGAAACCGGTCTGCACTACAACTACTTCCGCCACTACGATCCCGACACCGCCCGCTACACCAGTCCCGACCCACTCGGGCTCGCCCCGGCGCCCAACCCCACGACCTATGTCGTCAACCCGTGGGCGTGGACCGACCCCCTGGGTCTGGCGCCCAAGCGCTGCCAGATGGACGCCTACGACTGGGACGGCAGCATCCGCTACGGCCGCCTCGACCATCTGGGCCGTCCCACGGGCGTGTACGCCTGCCTGCGCCCCGACATCATCGACGCCAAGAAGGGGACGGAAGCGGGCAGGCTTCGGCCACCCGGCTGGCGCGGTGACGGCAACGCGTTCAACGAGGCTCGCGGCCATCTGCTGGCCGACAGGCTGGGCGGCGCGGGCAAGGGGAGGCTGGCCTGGCACAACCTGGTGACGCAGACCAACAACCCGACCAATTCCCCGGACCAGCGCGACCAGGTCGAACAAGTCATCTACGACCAGGTCAAGAAGCACAAGGAAGTGGTCCAGTACCACATCAAGCCGATCTACGAGGGCACCAACCCGATCCCGATCAGGTTGGAGTTCACCGCCTTCGGCAACAAGGGCTTCACCTTCAGCCACAGCCTGGAGAACCCCGCCGGCTATGTCCGAACCGGCGTATAGCATCGTCGCCGAACCGCCATGGAGGACTGCATGACCCGCACCACACCCCCGCGCCCCGTCGACGTCGAAGCCGTTTTCCCCGCCCTCTCCGCCCACCGGCGTACGGCCACGCGCCTGCATCCCCGCCAGGGCGACGCGAAGACCGAGGAGAACTCACTGGCGGGACCGCTGTTGTGGCCGGCCGACGAGCCGTGGCCGGTGTGCACCGCGGTCCACACCAAGGGCACGGGCCATCGGCTGGACGACGTGCGGCTCAAGCGGCGCATCCTCGCCGAGGCGAGAGGACGCGACTTCTCCGACGAGGAGCAGCGGATCCTCGATGCCATCCACCCGGGACAGCACGCCCCGGACCTCGGGGACGGGGATCCTCTCCCGCTGCTGGCCGTCGCCCAGCTGTACACGCGGGACATCCCCGACCTCGTCGGTCCGGAAGGCCACGACCTGCTCCAGGTGTTCTGGTGCCCCTTCGAGGTCCACGGCCCCGACCGCACCATCGACGTCGTGCTGAAGTGGCGGCGCTCGCACGAAGTCGGCGACGTCCTGACGGACCAGCCCGAGCCCCCGGTGGCGGGCCGCGAGGAATGCGTGCCCACCCCGTGCGTCCTGCACCCCGAACAGGTCATCGAGCACGAGTACCTGGGCCTGCTGAGCGAAGAACTCCAGGACGACATCGCCGACTGGGAGGAGGGCCTGCTGGACGAGGAGGAGGAGGACGACGAGGACGCTTACGACTCCTCCGCGCCGCAGAGCTACGACACCTATGAGGAGTACGAGGCCGCGATGGCCCAGGCGCGGACGGAGGAGGAGTACGAGGTCGACTACATGGGTGACCTGTCCATCGCCCCGGGATGGAAGGTGGGCGGCTTCGCATCCTGGCACCTCACCGATCCCGCGCCGGTCGACTGTGCGGTCTGCGGCACGCCGATGCCTCCCCTGCTCACCGTCGACAAGTGGGAGTGCGACGGCGGGTCGAGAAGCTGGCTTCCGCTCGAGGACCGCGACTCGGCCGACGACCCGGACGTGATCGACCCGGTCGGCGTCTACCTCGGCCGCGGCCTGATGCGCATCCACACCTGCCCCGTCGACCCGACACACCCGCACCGGCTCAGCTTTCAGTAGGCGCCGCGACAGGAGCCACCCCTGGCCTTCCTCACGGCGTCATGGCCCCACCGTGGTACCCATGGCACGTGAAAGCCCCGGGGGCGGCTCGTACCCAGGCCGGGCTCGTCGCCTCCCGACTCGTGTTCTCGGTGGCGGCTGGAACCCTGGTTTCACCGGCCAAGCCTCGGCGGCGCGCCGGCCGTGCTCGCCGGCGCCCGGACGCCCTTCGAGGCCCGAACCCGACCCCGCACGGCGTCCACGCCGCCGCGCAGGGCCGGTCCGCCAAGAGGCGGTATCGATTGGCTTGTTCGGCCCGCCCTCACGCGGAGGCAACGACCTCGCCGGCTGTGACCTGGGGAGGGTTGGGGAGGAGGGAAGCGAGGTTGTCGCGTACGAACTGCGCCGCCCGCTCGATCGACTCCTCGGCCCCGGCCTGGTCCTGGAAGACGCTCGTCGAGACCATCACTCCGTCCCCGGCATCGACCCAGTAGTAGGCCACGAAGCCGGAGACCTGGCGCAAGAGCGGCACGAACCCCTCGCTCACGAGGCGTCCCGCCTCAGCCGGATCGGTCACCCCTTCGTACCTCCGGACTGCTGCGTACATCGCCAAGCTCCTCAAGTGGGGGGGCAGGATCGGTCCTCTGCTGAGACGTCGTACCCCTGAGGCAGCTGTCTGGCTCAGGAGGCATCCGGCAATCACCTGAAGGGCCGCCGATGACGATCCGAACGGCGTCTTCCCCGCCCGGGCAGGTGAACGGCTCCTAGCCCTTGGACGCGGAGTCAGGTGCTCAGCCTGCGGAGGTGCGCCGACCCCGTGTGGTGGCTCCTTGCCTGCTGAACTGCGGGACCTGGCTGCTCGCCGGGCGTGGGCCGCGAGGCTGCGGATAGGTCGGACGGCGAGCAAGGGTGGGCATGGGTCTGGCCGACGTCCCGTCAGCGCTGGATGCAGAGGGGCAGGAACGTTGCCGAGTTCCGGGGGCGCCAGAAGCCCGTGGCGTGGGGGCTATGGAGAGCTGGGCTGAGCCTTCGGTGCCGTTTCCAGATTGTGGGTGATGCGTTCGAGGACGGTCACGGCGTTCCGGTACTCCTCGTGGCTGATGCCGGTTGTCGACAGGTCACGGAAGGCGGCGACGCGTTCGGCGACCTCGGTGAGGCGGGCGCGGCCGTCGTCGGTCAGGGTGAGGCGGGTCGGGGAAGGGCGGGTTGCCCAGCCGTCGGTGAGGAGGGTGTCGATGGCGGCGGTCACGTGGGCGTCGTCGGCATGGGCGGCCAGGGTGGTGAGGATGTCGGTGTCGGTGGCCTGGGGGGAGTCCTTGACGGCGTTGAGGACCTGCCATGCGAGGCGGGTGAGGCCGTATGCGTCGAGCATGGCGTTCATGGAGGCGGTGAGGGCCTCGTCGGTGCGGTTGAGCCAGTAGCCGATGGGTTTCATGGGTGTACTCCTTGGGAGGGTCAGTGGTGCTGCGGCTGGGGCCTGCGAGGCAGCAGCCGTATGAGGGCGCAGCACAGGAGGGTGGCGCCGGTGACGACGGCGAGGCTGTGGGTGGCGGCGGGAGTGCTGCCGCCGGGGGTGTGGAAGTAGACGGTGGTGATGGCTGCGGCGCCGATGCTGTTGGCGAGTTGGGTGACGGCGGACAGCGAGCCGCTTGCGCTGCCGGACTGCTTCGGGTCGATGTCGCCGAGGGTGACTTCGTAGAGGGAGCCGAAGCAGGTGCCCAGGCCGAGGCCGGTTGCGAGGAGGGGGGCGGCCAGGGTCCACAGCGTCGGGGTGGTGGTGTGGATCAGGACGAGCAGCGACAGGGTGCCGGCCAGGGTGAGCAGCAGGCCGATGAGGATGAGCGTGCGGCCCAGACGGGCCCTCAGGCGGTGCGCGGCGATCGAGGCCACGATGATGCCGGCGGCGATCGGCGCGAGGCCGAGCGAGGCCCCGGTCGGGGTGTGGCGCAGCCCGTCCTGGAAGAAGAGGGAAATGACCAGGAGCAGGCCGGCGACGGCGGCGTAGAAGACGAGGCCGAGGATCAGGCCGGAGGTGAAGCCGCGGTTGTTCAGCAGCGACGGCTCGATGAGCGGGCGGGTGGCGTTGCGCTGGCGCCGGCAGAACAGCGCGCAGAGGGCGGCTCCTGCTGTGAGGGAGAGGAGGGGGAGAAGTGTCCATCCGTGGCTGGAGCCGTCGATCAGGCCGTGGAGCAGAGCGAGCATGGTGGCGGCCAGCAGTGCCGCGCCCGGACCGTCGATGGTGACCGACCGGTCGCCGGTGTCGCGGGGCAGGAGCCGGACGGCGAGGGCGATCGCCAGGCCGCCGAGCACGATGTTGATCAGGAACATGGAGCGCCAGCCGAAGCTGTCGATGAGGACTCCGGCGAGGACCGGGCCGCTGATCGCCGCCAGGCCGAGGCATGGGGCGAAGACCCCGAAGGCCTTGCCGATCTCCTTCGGGGGGAAGACGGCGCTGAGGATGCCGAAGCCCTGCGGGATCACCAGGGCACCGAAGGCTCCCTGGAGCAGGCGGAAGCCGATGAGGGAGGGGGGATCGAAAGCCAGTCCGCAGGCGAGGGAGGCGAGGGTGAAGCCGGTGAGGCCGGTGAGGAACAGGCGACGGCGGCCGAACTTGTCGCCGAGTCTGCCGCCGACCACGAGCAGGACGCCCATGGCCAGGGCGTAGCCGGCGCCGAGCCACTGGACGAAGGCGTCCTGGCCGTTCAGGTCGGCGGCGATGGTCGGGGCGGCGATGTTGGTGATGGTCGCGTCGAGGAGGTCGAGGACGGCAGCGAACAGGACGACGGCGAGGACGGCCCACCGGCGGCGTTCGGTGGTGGGTAAGGCGGTGGGGGTCTGGGCGAGGGTGGTGGACATGGGGGATTCCTTGGGGGAGTGGGGGCGCCCGGTCAGTGCCGGGTGAAGGCGGCGGCGTTCTGCTGGGCCCACTGCCGGTAGGTGCGGGCGGGCCGGCCGAGGAGGGTTTGGGTGGTGTCGGCGATGGCCGCGGGGGCGTGGTTCGCGGCTTCCCACAGGTTGAGCAGTGAGGAGACCATCGGCGCAGGCATGTGACGGCCCATCTGCTGCTCGGCTTCGGCGCGGGTGATGTGCTCGACGGGGATCTCGCGGCCCAGGGCGTCGGCGAGGATGGCGAGCTGCTCGCGGAAGGTGAGTGACTCGGCGCCGGTCAGGGTGACCGAGCGGCCGGTGAGCAGGTCGCCGGTCAGGGCTTCGACGGCGATGTCGGCGATGTCCTCGGGGTGGATGGGCGCGATGTGCGCGTCCGGGTAGGCGAGCTGGACCGGCTCGGAGTTGCCGATGAACCAGGCCCAGCCCAGGGAGTTGCTGGCGAAGGCGTCGGGGCGCAGGAATGTGGAGGTGAGGTTCGACGCGGCGAGGGCGCGCTCGACCTTGAGGCTGTGGCCGGCGAGCGGGTCCTTCTCGGCGTCGGGGCCGAGGACGGAGGCGGAGGACAGCAGGACGACGTGCTCGACGCCCGCGCTCTCGGCAGCCTTGATCAGATCGTGGATGCCGGCGGGCTCGGGGTAGAGGAAGACCTGGCGGACGTCGCGGAGCGCGGGGGCGAAGGTCTCCGGTCGGTCGAGGCCGAGCTCGGCGGTCTCGACACCGGCCGGGACGGTGAGTTGGGCGGGCCGGGCGCTGGCGGCGCGGACGGTGAGACCGGCGGAGTGCAGGCGGCTGAGGATCGCGTGGCCGACTTTGCCGCGGGCGCCGGTGATGAGGATGGTCATGAGAAGCCTCCGTCGTTCAGTGAGCGATTACATATGCATGCTTGCATGCACACGTTTTCGTGTCAACACATGTCTGCGCTGGGTCACCTATGTACGATGGGGGCATGACGAAGCGCGAGCCGAACACCGCCGACGAGCTGCTGGACGCCGTGGGCCCGGCGTTCGGAAAGCTGCGGCGCTCCTCACTGCTGGAGGTCGAGAACCCGATCTCCCAGAAGGACCTCAGTCGCACCCTGGTCCTCAACATCGTCCTGGAGGCCGAGCAACAGGCCGAGGGGGAGGGCGGACGGGAGGCCGGACGGGACGGTGCTCGTGAGATCACCGTCGGCGCCGTCGGTGAGCACCTGGGCGTCGACCCGTCGGTGGCCAGCCGAATGGTCTCCGACTGCATCTCGGCCGGCTACCTGATCCGTGCCGCTTCTCAGCAGGACGGCCGCCGTACGATCCTTCACCTCAGCCCCGAGGGCAAGGACTTGATGAACCGCTTCCGCCGGCACCAGCGCTCGGCGTTCGAGTACGTCACCGCCGACTGGTCGGAGCGTGAACGCCTGGACTTCGCCCGCCTCATGCTGAAGTACGTCGCATCCCAGGACGCCGTCCGCCACTCCCGCTGAGCCCGTTCCCGTTCCCGTACCTGTACGGGACGGCATGCCTGCGCGGCCCCGGGCGGCCGTCGCGGGTCGGAAGCGCTCCCGACCGACCCGTACGCCGCCATTAGCGCCTGGGCGCTTGCCGGCGGCCAGTGTGGTCACGAGAGCGCTGGTCGGGCTCACGCTCAGATGCAGCCGCGCCGCGGTCTCGCCGTTCGACAGACCCGGGGCGGGCGACCGAAACGGTCGGCGGCACGATGCGCGGCGCAGGGCTGGCCGGCGGTGCACCGTTCGAAGAACGACAGGGAAGCGGCGGAGGCGGTTGCCTGCGCTGGTGTGGGTCCGCGACATCCGTTCGTACGAGCGGTACTGACGTGGTGTGGGCTGTACGGCTCAATGTCGAACGGAACGTCTTGACGGGCCGTCACCGTCACGGGACGGAGTGTGGTGGCGGATGGTTGACTGGCGGCATGCCTTTCGAACGTTACGGAGTGCTGTCGGGGACCCTGTACCGGCACTACCGCGACCAGCCGGACAGCCAGGGTCGGTGGTTCCACATCAACCTGGAGGTGGACGCGCCCGGCGGCCGCTACCACTGTGCCGTCGACGTCGACAGCCACAAGTCCAACGTGGGGGTGCAGTGGAAGGCGTTCACCCTGGACGCCAGTGCTCTCGGACCGGCCTCCGCCCTCGCTCCGGGCTATCACGACCTCGCGTCCACGCCGGACTCCGGAGCCGTGGACTATCTGCGCCATCCGGCGCTGGTGGACCACACCGGCATCCTCTTCCAGCGCCGCCCGCCGTCCTGGCTGCAGGACCTCCTCGATCTGTTCGGTTCGCGGCCGTGGCACGCGGGCTCCAACATCGACGCCGCGACCGCGCTGGAGCCGATTTTGGTGGAGGGCCGGCGCATCCTGGTGTTCGGCGAACCGTTCGACGAGGATCCCGAGGGGGACCTCGGCATGCACAACATCCATCAGAATCAGGGCGACCCGGCCGGTTCCCCGTGGTGGGCGGAGAACGGGATCTGGCAGGACGGCGCGACGGTCACCGAGCGTTCCGACGGCCGGTACGACGTGTTCCTGAACAAGTTCTCCAGCCAGGCGGGGCAGACCGACGCTGCCGGCCACCCTGTCGGATGACCACCTGACGGCGCCGGTGGTTTCAGTACGCACGCTCGTATGACCTGCCCACCGACGACCACGCGGGCGGGCCGAGTTCACTAGGACTTCGAGCTGCTCGTCATGCCCGGAGCCGAGCACATGCTGATCGACTACCTGGCCCACGTCCGACGGCGCTGGTGGGACTTCCTGGTACGCGAGCTGATGGGCATACAGCCACCCGCCTACGGCCCCACCTCCACCCTCGTCGACCCCGAGCTGCTCGCCGAGCTGTTCGCCTGAGCACGACACCACAGTTGACCCGTGGGATGACGCTTCAGAAGAGAACAAAGCCACTGCATATCCGTACGCAAAATGTACGGTCTATGTGCGCGATCCGTACGGTTCATTGGGTAGTGTGTGGGGCAGGAGGTGCTCCATGTCCGAGTTGTTCGACGCGGTCGACGCGCTGGTCGCGTCCCGTTCCCCGCTGCCGCCGCCGGAGGAACGCAAACGGCTGCGCCAGGCACACGGTCTGACACTGGACGAGGTGGGCGCGGCTCTGAAGGTCCGCCGCGCCACGGTGAGCGGCTGGGAATCCGGCAAGACGGAACCGAGGCCACCGGAGCGCGACGCGTACGCACGCCTGCTGGCAAAGCTCACGGAGCTCTACCCCGCCCCCACCAACACCCCCCTGCCCGTGCAGGACACGGCGGTGCCCGAAAGGTTCACCAGCGAGCCCGCCCCGGCTCCGAAGGTCCCACACACCCGAACTCTGCCGACGGGCCCAGCGGCCGAAGCCGCATCCGCCACCACGGACCCCGACACCCGGCCTCCTACCAACACCGCCGTCACCCTCGCCGCGCCGGCCACCGCGTCACGCCCCGCGCCCACCACCAGGCCGACGTCGCGCCGCCCCGCGGCGAAGAAAGCAGCCCCGGCTCACACCCCGGAGGCCGGCGTCGACCCGCGCTTCGTCAACGGCCCCCTCGCGGTCCTCGACGTCACCGACGACGGCCAGGTCCTCGCGTACGGTGTCGGCGGTCTCGTCCTTGACGTGCCGGCGAAGTCGATCCCGTCCCTGGTCGAATGGACCCTCAAGGAGGCGAAGCTCGGGGCGCCGAAGCTTTCCGGGCCGGGCAAGGACGCCGATCCGTTGCTCGTACTGACCGAGGCCGCGCTGGAGCGCTACGGCCTGCCCGTCACGCTCACCGACCAGGAGCGCCTCGCGGGGCGACTGCCCGAGAACCACAAGGTCATCAAGCAACTGGCCCGCGCGGAATGGCAGCTGACCAAGCGCGGCCTCGGGCCGTGGGCGCGGATCTACCGTCCAGCCCAGGGCTCGGAACGTGCCTGCGTGCAGCTGTGCATTCCGTCGTGGGACGCGCTCGACACCCGCCACTGGGGCGACGCCGGCCGGCTTCCGCCGGCGGAACTCGCCCGGCTCCTGGGCACCTACGCGGTGCGGGTGATGACGCCGCGTGGGTCGACCGCCGTAACCGGTCTGGAGCTGATGACCGCCCTCCACCCGCCGACCCGAGCTTCCGAACCGGATGCGGCCGGCAAGCGGCACTCCGAGCACAATCCCGGAAGCCTGGGGAAGGACCCGGTCGACTGCGCGCCGTGCGAGGCGCCGGACGGGCACCCGCTGCTCAAGGGCCTGCCGCGCTTCCACCGCCGCACCCCGGCGGAGGTCCTGGTGGAGGAGGCGTACGACTGGGCACGGCCGCTCACCGACGACGAATGCACCAAGCGGCACCTGGTGGGCATCGACGTCAACATGGCCTTCGCCGCCGGTGCCAACGGCCTCACGGTCGGTCTCGGCGCGCCCACCCACGTCAAGCAGCCGGTGTTCGACCCGAAACTGCCCGGCTCCTGGCTGGTCGACCTCTCTCATGTCGACCTGTCGCGGGTGAAGTCGGGCAAGGAGTGGGTGGAGCTGGACGGCGAGCTGCTGCCGAGCCCGTTCACACGGACGGGCGACCGCCCTGAGGGTCCGGCCTGGTACGCGACGCCGACGGTGGCGTACGCGGTGGAGCTCGGCTATGACGTCGTGCCGATCGAGGCATACGTCCGGTACGACAACGGCCGCTACCTGGACGGCTGGTACAACCGGCTGCGCGACGCCTACCTTGCCACGATGGCCGACCTCGGCGTGGGCACCGACCTGCCGCCGGAGGAGTTCCTCGTGGCGATGGACGGCTACCGGCAGCGCGACCCGGAGCTGGCGATCGTGGTGTCCGCGATCAAGGCGACGGTAAAGGGCGGCATCGGCAAGCTGCGCGAGCGGCCGCGCGGCGAAGGCTGGAAGCCCGGCGAGCCGTGGCGGGCCCTCGCCCGGCCGACGTGGCGCCCGGACATCCGCGCCGCCGTCATCTCCCGCACCCGCATCAACATGCACCGCAAGATCGTCAAGCACGCTGCGTTCACGGGGCAGTACCCGGTCGCGGTCCTCTCGGACTGCGCCGTCTACGTCGTCGACGGCGAGAGCCCGCTGGACTTCCTGCCCTACCGGGAGGGCAAGCCACTGCCGGGAGGTTTCAAGCTCGGTGTGAACCCCGGGCTGGTGAAGCACGAGGGCACCCAGAGCGTCCTGTGGGGCGAGGGCGTCCGCGATCAGTTCAACGCTCCGGAGCTCAACCTCGCCCGGTACATCAAGGACGGTACCGTCACCGACGTCGACAGCGGGGAGTAGGTAGACGATGAGCATGTTCGGGGACGGTTTGGACCAGGCGGTGCAGAAGGCCTTCACCCGCCCTATCCCGAAGTCGGCCGGCGCGCAGATGCGGTACCTGGTCAAGCAGCTCAAGGGCACCAGGGCGGTCGCCCAGATGCTGCGGGTCTCCCAGCGCACCGTGGAGCGGTACGTGAAGGACCAGATCAAGAAGCCCCGACCGGACCTCGCCGCGCGCCTGGAGCGAGAGGTGAAGGCGCGGTGGCAGCCCCAGATCCGCGCCAAGGCGAAGCGGGCGGCGGCCACCACGGGCGGCATCGTCATCGACACCCGCGCCCGCCTCGGCTACACCGCCCCGATCGGCTCGACCGACCAGGACCGGATCCGGCACCTGACCGTCGCCCTGCCACCCCAGTACGCCGCCCGACTCTTCCAGGCCCAGGAACAGGGCGCGGGCGACCAGGAGCTGGGGGAGATCGCCGCCGAAGCACTCAAGGAGGTGTACTTCCAGGACAGCGGCCGCCGCGCCGGCAGCCTGGAAGAGGTCCGCTTCACGGACGTCGAGCACCTTGAGTTCGACCTCTAGCAACGCCGCCACCTGGGTGGCGTTCGTCGCTGGCGTCATTGCGCGCCAGCCCCCGACTGAGCGCCACGGCTGGGTCCGGGCCATCCGGCGCAACCTGGGTGACGGGCGGCGCGCCGCGCGGAACGATCAGGCTCCATGCCTGATCTAGGACTCCGTGGCTCAGGGCTCACCCAGGCGTACGGCGAGGGCGGCGATGTCGTCGTCAAGGCGTCCTCTGCTGTGGCGGAGGAGGTCGCGGTGAAGAGCTGTGAGCAGTTCGCGGGGCGGTGTTGGGGGCTGTCTACGCATCCACGCTGCCAGCGGGAAGAATTCGCCGTCGCGGGCGCGGGTTTCGGCGATCCCGTCGGTGTAGAGGAGCAGCAGGTCGCCGGCGGCGAAGTCGAAGGTGTCGACGTTGTAGTGATCGCCGATCAGCTCCGCGAGGCTGAGAAGTGGCGAGGGCGTGGCGGGCTCGAGGGCACGGAGTTCCCTGCGATTCAGGAGCAGCGGCGGGGGGTGTCCGCAGTTGAGGATGTTGATACGTCTGCCCTCGTGCGGGATCTCGACGAGAAGGGCCGTGGCGAAGCGCTCAATCGGCCCGTCGGGGGGAAAGGCGGCGTTGTAACGGGTGCTGCTGGCGTCCAGCCTGCGTGCGACGTTGACCATGTCGGTCTCGCTGTACGCCGCCTCCCGGAAGGCGTTGACGATCGCCGCGGCCGCCCCCACTGCCGGCAGGCCCTTACCCCGCACGTCACCGATGAGCAGCCTGACCCCGTATGGCGTGTCGACCACCTCGTAGAAGTCCCCGCCGATGCGGGCCTCCGCCGCGGCCGCGAGGTACAGCGACTCGATCTCGACGTTCCCGAAGCGGCGTGGCATAGGGCTCAGCACCACCTGTTGCGCCGCGTCGGCGACGAGCCGTACCTGGAATAGGGTGCGCTCTCGCTGGAGCCGGGCATGGCTTCCGTACGCGGCTGCCACGGTGACCGCGATGATCCCTGCGGCCGTCCACCACGTTCCGAGATCGGGGAAGACGAGGCTGAGGCCGATCATCAGAAAGAGGCAGACCGTCCCGAGCAGGACGGTGGGGAGGACCGGCCACATGGCGGCGGCTAGCGCTGGTGCCGCGGGCAGGAGGCGGCTGAAGGCCATTTCCGGCGGAGTGGCGTAGGCCAGGCTTGCGATCACGACGGTCAGAAGGACCGGCGACAGCCGCACAAACCTCCCCGGGCCGTAGCGCCGACGGAGCCGCGGCCGTCCAGACTCGATCACACCCCCCAGAGTATCTGCACAAAAAGGGCATAGCGCTCTGGCGGGCACAGTCCGCTGCCTGCCCCGCCCGCGGCACGGCCGACGAGCGCTCCTATGGCCCGCGCCACTGAAACTGTCCTGTGCCTGTCATTGATCAACAAGGGAAAGTTGGTCGCGCACGACTGTTCCCTCACGTGTTCCCGCGCTGAAGGGGGAGCCTCTTCCCGAGTAGCGGGCTTCGGTGAGTGGCGCCTATCAGGTGCCGGCGGGGCGGGTCGTGAAGACGCGGTCCAGTAGGGCGTACAGGGTGGCCCGGTCCTCGTCGTCGAGTGTGGCCAGGCCCGCCAGTGTGGTGTGCATGTTGGCGCGGATCGTGTCGATGACGTGCTCGCCCTCGGGGGTGAGGACGACGTTCTTGACGCGGCGGTCGCCGGGGCTGGGCTCGCGGCGGACCAGGCCGCGCTTTTCCAGGCGGTCGACGATGCCCGTCATGTTGGAGGCGTCGCAGGCCAGCGTCTCGGCGAGCACGCGCATCGCGGCGGGGCCGTGGCGCAGCACGCTGAGCGTCCTGCCCTGGCTGGCTGTGAGCTTGTTGTGGGCGGCCGCTGCGGTGAAGTCGCCGTAGTAGGCGCCGAGTGACACCGAGAGCAGCTCCATGAGCTGGCCCGTGCCGACGCGCGGGGGTCCTGGCATGCGTTCCACCTTACGTCGAGAAACTTGACGATCTCAAATATCAAGGTCTACGGTAAATATTGCTTGATGTTCTCAAGCTTCCATGTTCTTAAGTAGTTGGGAAAGGGTTTCCGTGTCTCAGGCACAGCACAGGGCAACCGCACTGCCCTCCGGGCAGACCGTCACTGCGTCCTCCGCCTCTCGCGCGGCCGAGATCCTGTCCCGGCCCGTCACGCTGAACGGCCTGACCGTCCCGAATCGCATCGTGATGGCGCCGATGACGCGCATGTTCTCCCCGAACGGCGTCCCCGGTGAGGATGTGCAGTCGTACTACGCCCGTCGCGCCGCTGCGGGTGTGGGCCTGATCGTCACTGAGGGGACCTACGTCGGCCACGAGTCGGCCGGCCAGAGTGACCGTGTGCCGCGGTTCCACGGTGAGGAGCAGCTGGCGGGCTGGGCGGAGGTCGCCAATGCCGTGCACGCGGCGGGCGGCACGATCGTCCCGCAGCTGTGGCACATCGGCATGGTCCGCAAGCAGGGCGATGCGCCCTACGCCGACGCCCCCGCGGTCGGCCCCTCCGGCATCCGCGTCGACGGCACCGAGGGCACCGGCAAGGCGATGACCCGAAGCGACCTGGACGACGTCATCGGTGCCTTCGCGGAGGCCGCCGCGGCCGCCGAGCGCATCGGCTTCGACGGTGTCGAACTGCACGGCGCCCACGGCTACCTGCTCGACCAGTTCCTGTGGGCGGGGACGAACCGCCGTACCGACGCGTACGGCGGCGACCCCGTGGCACGTACGAAGTTCGCGGCCGAGATCGTGGCGGCGGTCCGCGAGACCGTCTCGCCCGACTTCCCGGTGATCTTCCGCTACTCGCAGTGGAAGCAGGAAGCTTACGACGCGAGGCTCGCCGAGACGCCGGAAGAGCTGGAGGCGATCCTGAGCCCGCTGGCCGCGGCCGGCGTCGACGCCTTCCATGCCTCCACCCGTCGCTACTGGCTTCCGGAGTTCGAAGGCTCGGACCTGAACCTGGCGGGCTGGACCAAGAAGCTCACCGGCAGGCCCACCATCACCGTCGGCTCGGTCGGCCTTGACGGCGACTTCATCCGCGCGTTCGCGGGCGAAGGCGCCGAGATCGGCAGCATCGACAACCTCCTCGACCGCCTGGAGCGCGACGAGTTCGACCTGGTCGCCGTCGGCCGCGCGCTGCTCCAGGACCCGCACTGGGCGGCGAAGGTTCTGGGGGACCGTTTTGAGGAGCTGAAGCCGTACGACGCGGCGGCGCTGAGGACGCTGAGCTAGGGCGCTTCTTTCGGATCACCTTGCTGACCAGATGAA
The DNA here is from genome assembly GCF_040645695.1 of Streptomyces sp. NPDC046712. NCBI lineage: Bacteria > Bacillati > Actinomycetota > Actinomycetes > Kitasatosporales > Streptomycetaceae > Streptomyces > Streptomyces sp. NPDC046712. Next base: position 229,628 of record NZ_JBEYYW010000007.1, read on the forward strand.
AATGGCGGCGAGGTGGAGTCCCGCGAGGCAGATGGCTATCCGGTCGTATCGGATTGCCAGGCCGGGGCGTATACGACTCGCTGGCGCGGTCGGTAGCTCGCTGGGCTCATAACCCGCAGGTCGCGGGTTCGAATCCTGCCTCGGCCACGATGGAGTCGGGCCCGTCGCACATGGTGCGGCGGGCCCGACCGCGATACGCGTACTGCCCGCCATGCCCTGGCATGCGACGGCCATGCCCGCTGGCATGAGCCACCACACCTCGTTGGCCGTGACGCGTGGGCGACGGCTCGGGCGTAGTCGGCTGATGGCCGGTGTCGGTGTCCGCTGTCAGTGTCGGCGGGTGTGCGGGGGGCCGTCGGCTTGCGGGCTGTCTGCTTCGTGTTCCCTGATGGCGGCCTCTACCAGGGCGCGCGCGGCCCAGGTGATGGCCTCTTCTTCGGCCTGCGGGTCGAGGCCGCGGACGTCGCGCAGGGCGATCTGTGCCTCCCAGCCGACGACGATGGTCAGCGCTGAGATCAGGCGCTGGTACGACTCCTCGCTCAGGGTGTCGCGGAGAGGTTCGCAGGCCTGCTCCAGCCATTCGATCCGGCGGGGGCCTCGGCGCGGTCCGGTCGGCTCCGGAGCGTCGCTCGCCGGTGGATCGACGGTCAGACGGATCAGTCGGCGGCCGAGGGGGAGCGACTGCGGTGAGTACTTCAACAGCGTCCTTATGAGGGCGTCCACCCGGCCCGCGGGGTCGCCGGCCAGTGCGGGGTTGTTCAGCGCTTCCTCGACCGGGGGCTCGTTGAGCGCGCCGGCGGTGGCGTCGATCAGCAGGTGGTCGAGGCTCGGGAAGTACGCGTAGACCGTGCGACGTGACACGTCGGCGGCGGCCGCGATCTCGTCGATGGACGGCGTCGCTCCTGCGGCGCTCAGCCGGACCGCCGCGTCGACGATCGCTTTGCGGGTGCGGCGGCGCTGCGCTTCGCGGCCACCGCGGCGGACTGGATCGTCACTGGTCATCGTGGACTGTCGCTCCCGGGTCGTCGGGTGGGTCGGCTGGGGCTTGACGCCCCCTCACCAAATAAGTATATCTTCATGCAGTCGCTGCATAGCAGTGCAGTAACTGCACCGATGTGGGTTTCTTGTTGCGCCGGTCACATGGCCCGGTCACATCGTCGTACCTGTCACAGGGACCGGGGCGTCGGTGTCTTGAGGCCGAACCCTTTTGAAGCGGAGGACAGAGGATGAACGAGAACACCGACGTGGTCGTGATCGGCGGCGGGTACGCCGGCGTCATGGCGGCCAATCGCCTGACGCAGCGCGGCGACGTGAGTGTGACGTTGATCAACCCGCGTGCGACCTTCGTGGAGCGGATCCGCCTGCACCAGCTGGTGGGCGGGACGAACGACGCGGTCGTCGACTACCGGGAGGTGCTGGGCGAGGGCGTCCGGCTGGTGGTCGACAGCGTGACCCGGATCGACGCGGCGGGGCGCGGTCTGGAGCTGGCGTCGGGTGGCAGTGTCGGTTTCGACTACCTGGTCTACGCGGTGGGCAGTGGCAGCGCCGACCCGCGTGTGCCCGGGGCGGCCGAGTTCGCCTATCCGATCGCCGATCTGGAGGAGGCGGAGCGGCTGCGGCCGGTCCTGGACGCCGCGTCCGCTGCGGCTCCGGTGACGGTGGTCGGAGCCGGTCCGACCGGTATCGAGACGGCCGCCGAGCTGGCGGAGGCGGGCCGCGCGGTGACCCTGGTGTGCGGTGGGGTCCTCGGCCCGTACCTGCATGCTCGGGGCCGGCGCTCGGTCGCCGGGCGGCTGGCCAGGCTCGGGGTGGTCGTGGTCGACGGGCCCGATACGAAGGTGACGGCGGTGACCCGCGAGGCCGTGCGGCTCGCCGACGGCCGCGAGCTGCCGAGCGAGGTGACCATCTGGACGGCCGGGTTCGGTGTGCCGGACCTGGCGGTGCGCAGCGGGCTGAGCACGGACGCGCTGGGCCGGCTGCTCACGGACGAGACGCTGACGAGCGTGGACGACGAGCGCATTGTCGCGGCCGGGGATTCGGCGGCGCCGTCGGGCCTGCCGCTGCGGATGAGCTGCCAGGCCGCGATGCCGCTGGGCGCGCGGGCTGCCGACACGATCCTCAGCCGGATCGCCGGTGAGCAGCCCTCGCCCCTCAACCAGGCGTTCGCCGGCCAGTGCATCAGCCTGGGCCGACGCGCCGGTATCTTCCAGTTCGCCCACAAGCACGATGTCGCGGTGTGGTTCCACATCGCCGGCCGACCTGGCGCGAAGATCAAGGAGTTCGTCTGCAAGGTCACCGTCAAGCACCTGACCGACGAGGCACACAAGCCCGGCTCGTACGGCCTGCACCGCGTGTCGGGAGGTACCAAGCGCCAGGAGCTGCTCCAGGCCAAGCGCGACGAAGCGCCGGCCACCGCCGAACCGGCAGCCTGAAGCGTGTTGCACGAGGCTGCGTTCATGAAGCTCGGAGTGGGTCCCGCATGCTCTGGTCACGCGGCGAGGGCGAGGGGTGTGCATGCGGGCGACGGACTGTGTGCGCTGTGGCCCACTCCGGCTTGGGGATCACCCCGCCGTGCGGAACTCGTCAGCGCTCGCGGCATGGAGCAGGCGCTGGGTACCCCTGGGCGACGCCGGCCCGACTCACCGCTGCTGCCCGCCGCCATCACCCGGCGTCTCATGCCCCCCGCCAGCAACGACTCCGTGGTGCCAGGGGTTTTCACGCCCGCACTGGGGACGTCATCCGCCGGTGGCGTCCTCGGTCTCCCAGCGCAGTATGTCGCCCGGCTGGCACTGGAGCACCTCGCAGAGCGCGGCGAGGGTTGTGAAGCGTACTGCCTTGGCGCGGCCGTTCTTGAGTACGGCCAGGTTGGCGGGGGTGATCCCGACGCGGTCCGCGAGTTCTCCCACAGACATCTTCCGCTTGGCCAGCATCACGTCGATGTCGACGGCGATCGGCATCAGATCACCTCGTCCAACTCGGCCTGCATCTGTGCGGCTTCGACGTCGCGCGCTACGGCCTGGGCGAGCAGCATCCGGAGTACGAGCACGATGAGCGCGACCCCGAGGATGGCCAGGCCAACCCCGCCCATGATGACGGTGACGCCCGGGTCGTCCCGCTGGCCCGGCGCATTGATGGCCGTGACCGTGAACCACAACAGGGCAGCGGCCACGATGGCGCCGATCACGCCGTCCACGTACCGGAAGGCGGCGTGTGAGAACACGGTTCCGCGCCGCACCATCGTCACCAGCCGCCATACGCAGACCACGGCTACCTGGGCCGACATCATCCCCAGAATCGTGATCACGCGCAGCGGGGTCAGCGGAAGCGACCCGTCCTCGGGGTCGGTGGCCAACGCCCACACCATCAATGCCTGTACGAACACCGTGCCGGCGAGCACCACCGCGAGCACAGCCCGCAGCGCACGCACTGTCAGCTTCCCCACGACCCATCCTTCCATCGAGTTACGATGGGAATCTATCGAATCTCGATAGATGGAGCAAGGTCTGGGCTGGAGGGTGGGGCAGCGGGTTCGCACCGTGACGGCTACTGACGCGGAGGCGCCCGAATGAACGCACTGCTGTGCAGCGGTCACCCATGACCCGATGCACGCGCGAGGAGGTGTGGTGCACGGGCATGCGGCGGTGGTCGTCGACGACGAACCGGTGTCGCCCGCGCACCGATGCACTGGGACTTCTCGTCCTGGCACCTTCGCCTCGGAAGCGGCCCCGAGTCATGGGCTGAGGCGGGTTTGGGCCCGTTTATGCGGCGGGGTTGAGTTCGGCGCGGCCGAACAGCAGGGGGTAGCCGGTGGGGAGCTGGTGGAGGATGCGGGTGATCAGGTCGGGGCCGGCGTAGGCGGCGACGGCCGCGAAGACGGAGCCGGTGTCCCAGCGGGTGGTGGCGGGGGAGGCGCCGGCGCGGGCGGCGAGGTCTTTGACGAAGGCCCAGCCGGTCAGTGGCTGGGTGTCGGGGATCTGTGCGGTCAGGGCGCGTGCGGCCTCCAGCGGCAGCCGGGCGGCCAGGTCGACGCGTTCGTCGCCGGTCAGCTGGCGTCCCAGCCCCGAAAGGACCAGGCGGACGGCTTCGTCGGCTCTCTCGCGGGTGGGGTAGGCGCCTTCGTAGCGGACCCTCTCCAGCATCTGCTCGTACGCCGTCCCGTACGGCTGCTGGTGCTCAAGCGGTGCGCGCACGTCGGTGGTCACTGCGGTGCATGCCTTTCGTGGAGTCAGGGTTGGGTGGTGCCGGTGTGGCACCGAGGTATGGGTCACGTGGGCTGGGGGCGGCCGAAGAGGAGGTCGTAGCCGACGGGGAGCTGGAGCAGGATCTGCCCCAGCAGGTCGTCGCCGACGGTGTCGGCGACCGCGGACAGGACAGCGCTGACGTCCCAGGTCGCGGTCTGCTCGGTGGCGCCCTCGATCCAGGCCGCGGTCGCCCGGACGAACCGCTCCGGTGGCAGCGGCTCGGCGCTCTGCAGCGGGTTGAGGAGGATCAGGGCGAATTCATCCGGCAAGCGGGCCGCGAGCTGGGCGCGGACTTCGCCGACCAGGTGCGCGCCGAGCAGGGCGAGTACGACACGGGTCGCACGCTCGGCTTCCTTCAGAGTGTCGTACTCGCCGCGTTCCTTCACATGGTCGAGGAACGCTTCACGTCGCAGAGTCATCTCGGCCGCCACCCCTTCTTCGGACTGTTCCACGGGGGTGCGGAGGGCGGGTTGAACGGGGAGGTCAGGTGCCCGTCCTCCGCACCTGTCCGGCTGGTGTCAGCCGGAGATCTCCTTGCGGCCGGATCCGACGCCGATGGAGATCTTGCGGGGCTTGGCGCGCTCGGCGATCGGGATGCGCAGGGTCAGCACGCCCGCGTCGTAGTCGGCCTTGATGTGCTCGGTGTCCAGAGTGTCGGCCAGCACCAACTGGCGGGAGAAGACACCCAGCGGCCGCTCGGACAGTTCCATCTGCACGTCGTCGGCCTTCGCCACCGGTCGCCGCTCGGCCTTGACCGTGAGCATGTTCCGCTCGACGTCGATGTCGATCGCGTCGGCGCTGACACCGGGCAGGTCGAAGGCCACCACGTACTCTTCGCCCTCGCGGTATGCGTCCATCGGCATCGCCGACGGCCTCGACCAGGTGCCCGGTCCCATCAGCTGCTGCGTCAGCCGGTCCAGCTCACGGAAGGGGTCAGTGCGCATCAACATCGTGAAAACACCTCCAGCAGGTTCAGGCAGTTGCTGCCAATGCGCCTCACTGACACCGTTGTAACATGTCATCCAATGGATGACAAACATGATGTCGTCCACATGATGACAACGAGAGTGAGGTGCCCGTGACCCCGGCCGACCAGCCGTCCCCGGCCAGCGCCGAGACCCACAGCCCGGCGTCGTTCCTCGCCGCCGCGGCGGCCCTCAACGCCATAGACGACGCCCTGCGCGAAGCCCGGCGCGAGGCTCCCGACACGCCCGGCGCCGGGCCGGGCCCGGAGCAGGCCCTGGCCTCGCTGATGCTGCTGCGGCAGGTCCGCGAGCAGCTCGCCGGATGGGAGACGGGCCTGATCGAAACGGCCCGCGACGCGGGCGCCAGCTGGGCCGACCTCGCCCACCCCCTCGGTGTGGCGAGCCGGCAGGCCGCCGAGCGCCGCTATCTGCGCGGCCGTCCGGGCCCCGCCGGGACCACCGGAGAGCAGCGCGTCCAGGCCACCCGCCAGGCCCGGGCCGCCGATCGCACCGCCGCTACCTGGGCCCGCCGCAACGCGGCCGACCTGCGCCGCCTCGCCGGTCAGATCACCGCCCTCACCGACCTTCCCCCCGCCGCCCGCCTCCCGATCAGCAAGCTCCACGCGGCCCTCGCTCACGACGACCCCGCCGACCTCATCCCGCCCTTGACTGCCACCCGCCGTCATCTGACCGCCCACCCCGACCTCGCAGCCCAGCTCGACACCCTCACACCGCCCTAGGGCTCGTCCGGCGGATCATGGGCCGAGCCAGGGCCGGACCGATGCGAGGGCCGGCCAGTGCGCTAATCGTGTTGACCGCCCCCGGCAGGCAGTGCTGGAGTCGGCACGTGGACAGCATCCCCGCCAACCGGCGGCTCTGGAACGAGATCAGCAGCGCCTACCAGCACGAGCATGACCCGCAAATCGGCGCCGCACCCCGGCTGTGGGGCATGTACTCCATCCCCGACGCGCACCTGCGCGCCCTGGGTGACGTCACCGGCAAGCGCGTCCTGGAACTCGGCTGCGGCGCCGGCCAGTGGTCCAGGGCGCTTGCCGCCGAGGGCGCCACCGTGGTCGGGCTCGACCTGTCCGAAGCCCAACTCGCCGCAGCGGCCCGCGCGATGGGAGCGGCCCGCTACCCGCTGGTGCAAGGCGCCGCCGAACGACTCCCCTTCGCCGCCGACAGCTTCGACCTGGTGTTCTGCGACTTCGGTGGGCTCAGCTGGGCGCCCCCGCACCTGGCCGTCCCGCAGGCCGCACGCGTCTTGCGCCGAGGCGGGCGCCTGGTGTTCAACGTCGCCAGTCCATGGTTCGAAGCTTGCTACGACGAAGCCGCCAGCCGCGTGACCACGACGCTGCAGAAGGACTACTTCGGGCTGAACACCATCGCCGAAGGCGACGGCGCGACCAGCTATCAGCTCACCTACGGCGACTGGGTCAAGGTCCTGCGCGGCGCGGGTCTCATAATCGACGACCTCATCGAGCCACGGCCCGAAGTCGGAACACCCAACGGCTACAACGAAACCGACCCACCCGACTGGGCACACCGCTGGCCGGCGGAACTGCTCTGGGTAACCCACAAACCGTAAGTTCCGCCGCGCCAAGACGTGAAGGCATCCCCTCGCCGGACAGGCCCTAGGGCCGGTCTGACAAATGGCCGCGACCATGGATCGCACGCCTCGGATGGTGCGCCCGCGGCGCCCGGCCTTGCCGGGCGGGAGCGGGCGCCGCGGGGTTCAGAAGCCGATCGTGGTCTCGAAGGTGTCGCGGGTCTGGGCGAGTTGGTACCAGCGGTCGGCGTGGAGTCGGGGTCGCCCTCTCCGGTACCGGGCAGGATCGGCACGCGCACGCTCAGGTGGCCGATGTAGATGCCCTCGGGAGCGAGCTCGGCGTGGGCGCCGCCGGCCCAGTTGCGCAGGCCGGCCTGGGCGATGGCCGCGTTGCCGAGAATCGGCATGGGGTCGATGGCGGAGCGGCTGGTGGTGAACAGCAGGGCGCCGTCGCGGGCCGGGCGCATCGCGGGCAGCACGGTGGCGCCGGCGGTCAGGGCACCGCCGACGACGAGGTCGAGCATCCTCGCAGCGGGGCCCTGCGCTTCGGCGCCCGGCGCGATCAGGTCCCCGGCATTTCCCAGCGCATGCTCACCATCACCCTGCGCCACCTGGAGCGCGACGGCTTGCTGACCCGCACCGTCTGCGCGCAGGTGCACGCCCGGGTGGAGTACGAGCTGGGACATCGAGACGGCCTCGGTGACGGTCAGTGCCGCAGGCCGAGGACGATCATGCGCATCGTGTCCTGCCCGGCGTGCGTGATGAACACGCCCGCACCCTTGGCCATGGCGGTCGGCGTCGTGGTCGTCTCCGACAGGGGCTTGGCAGCACCGGTGGCTGCGGAGACGGAGACCGGGATCCGCGGGGCGTCTTCCCCGGCGATGCCGTAGGCGGTGCCGTCGTCGCCGACGGAGGAGAGGATGATCTCCTTGGCGTCCTCACCCTTGTCGACGCACGTGCCCTTGCCCGTCTGCAGGTCGAAGACGTTGCCGCCCTTGACCAGGTAGCGCCCGTTGGGGGAGACCGCCGCCGGAACGTCGTCCCGGTACGTCACCTTGGGAATGCGGGCGGCGTACGAGGTGGTTGCGGTCTCGCACGGGGCAGTGGCCCGGACCTTGCCGGTCGCCAGGTCGTGTACGGCGGAGATCTTCTCACTCCCCGTGACGGCGGAGCTGTCCTTCCTCCCCTTGCCCCACCCGGCGATCAGGAGGTCGCCGACGGCACCGACGATATGGCCGTTGGGAATTTGCTTCACGGAGTTCGCGACCGGTTCGAATTCGACGACCGCCTCGACGCCTGGCGGAATCGCCTTCGCGCTGTCCCAGCCGCCGTCGACGCCGAATCCGCCTTCTCCGGTGCCCTCGTGCTTGTTGTTGGTCACCAGCCCGTCCCGGCCAGGGAATGCCATGTGGTAGTCGCCGTCCACTGACTGCCCGCCGATCCGGACCTTGGCGTCGCCGTTGTCGGTGACCTTCCCGTCGGGCGAGATCAGGAAGTTGTCGGAGTAGGACCTGACAAGCAGACCACCCGCACCGGGAAACACACTGAGTTGGTTGTCGAACTCGCCATCCGGCGCTTCGATGTCCCCGGAGCCGGTGGGCGCGAGGTCCTTCCCGGACGCGTCGGCCGGGTAGAAGGCCGCGGAGATGGCCTGCTTGAAGTCGTGGAGCTCGTCCTTTCGCTTCTCGCCGCGTGCCCACACGGCGAAGAACTCGCGTCCGCCGCCCGTGATCAGGGAGATACGGGGGACTGCCAGCACCGAGGCGTAGTCCGCGCTCTGCTCGTCGGAGAGCTTCGGGGCCTGCCAGGGCTTGCCGGTCGACAGCAGCTTGCCGGACGCGGCCTCGCGCACGCTCAGTACGTAGCCCTGCTTCGTCTTGTCCAGATAGGCGACCGTGCCGCTCTTCGCCGAGACCGCGAACGGGAAGGGCTGCCCCTCAGACAGCCAGTCGGCCTTTACCTCCCACCCCTTGCCGCTGTCGAAGGCGTCGGGTGCCGTGATCTTGCTGGTCAGGGCGACGCCAGACGTGCTGTCGGTTCCCCCGCCGGCGGCTCCGCCTCCTGGTTTGCTGTCCGCGCCGTCACCGCCGGACGTGCACGCCGACAGTGCGCCAATCAATGCGCCTGTCAGCAGCATGGCCGTGGCCGTCTTGCCGGTCCTCATCCTCAGCCCTTTCAGTACACAGGGCGATGAGGCAGCTAGGCCGTCTCCCCCCCGGTAGACGGTGCGTATGCAAATGATCAAGCAGAGATCAGAGGGTACAGCATCTCGTACATCAGATGGGGTGGCTGCTGGACCCAAGCCGCCAGGAGCGAGCCGGCTTCCGCATCCTCGAGAGCCCGACATAAACGGCTGTTGCCCGCCGGAACGACACACCAGAAGCACGAACACCACGGAGACCGATACGAACTGACCGTCCGAGACCACTACTCCCAGGCGTTCAACAAGTCCCAGGCCAACGGCCAGCCCCACAGGGGGCGGTCAGCCTGGTCACCGTCACCTTCGAGGGCCGTCCGCGCATCCGTCACGGCCTCACCTCCGGTCGCGGCAAAGCAAAAGTACGGCTGCGGCTGGATGACACTGGCTCCCCTGCCAGGTGGGGCCCGTTGACGAGAGTCTCGCAACGCACGGCACTCATCCCGTGCGACCTCACCCGCACAGGCGAGCGGCGCTGCACGGTCCACCGGATGCCAACGCCCTCACAGCCCCCGACGCCGACCGCACCACCCACTTCCCGTCGGCAACCATCGGCACCCTGCTCCTCGGCCCGGACACTCGCATCACTCATCAGGCGACGAGCGTCCTTTGAGAGACCGGCGCCGCAGCCGCGTGGGTGGGCGAGCCGGGGGTGCGCTACTACGCCGGGGGCGGTGCCTTGACCCGGCCCTCGGGCCTGGCCGAAGCACAGGCGGTCCATAGGGCCAACGCGCGCTCACGTCCCGCCGTCGCACGCGCCATGTACCGGCTCAGGTTCCCTGACGAAGACCCGGCAGACCTGACGCGCGTGAACTCCTCGGCCGCGAGGGCAGCCGTGTGAAGGACTGCTACCGGGCATAGGCAGCTCGCACCGGAGTCCCCTGACGCGGCCGCAGGTACATCCCCGGCAACTTCGGCACCAGGCTGGTAGCGACAGATATTCCTGTCGCATCGACCATTCGACAGGTAGACTTGTCGCATGACTGATGTGGCTGGGATCCCGACTCCCGACAAGAACGACGAGAACTTCTGGACCACCTTCTCGAACCTGGTGGAGCCCCCCTGGAGCGAGCCCACCCAGGAGGACACGTTCACCATGGACGAGAGAGTCCACGACGCGGTCCGCGCCCTGGCTGAACGGATCTCGACCCGCGCGCTGGCCTACCGCGTCGCCGACAAGTCCTTTGACCCCGTGCTCATGGCAGCGCCCGATGTGCAACTGGCACTTCTGCGGGCTCTGTACGAAGCCAAGCAGTCCGTCGACCGGTTGGCGGAGAGCGCCGCCACCGTCGCCGGCCGCAGCGGAGCGAACTACGCCCAGCTCGGTGCCGCCTGGGGCGGTATCAAGCGTCAGTCCGCCCGTCTCAAGTGGCCCCACGCCGTAGTCAAGCAATCCACCAGCGAGTCCATCCCGCTCCACTACGCAGGTGGTACCGCCGTCGTGCACCACGATGCCGACGCCGACGCCTGGTGGTACACCGCCACCGCCGCAGACCAGCAGGAGAATGAGTCCGAACCCGTCCACAGCACCTACGCCGAGGCCATCGCGGGAGCGACCGAGTTTCTCCTCGCGCACGCCCTGCCCGCCCGGCAGCCGCACGCGTGACCCGAACGCCCCCGCCGCAGGCGCCGGGATGGTGGAACCCTTCGCCCGGCCAGAGCGGGACTGATAGGTGTGCTGCCCGCCGTGGTTCTCGCTGTTCTGCCTCTGTCCGGTCCCGGCTCCGAGGAGGAGCCAGGACCGGGTGGCGCGGGGCTATCGGATGACGAGGTCACCGGGGAGGTAGAGGAAGCGGAGTGCTGCCTGCGCCGGCGGCGAAGCGCCACCAGAACAGGGCGACGGCTGGCGATCGAATGAGTAGAGCAGGCAGGCGAAGGTGCGGGCGCCTGCCTGGTCGTAGTCGTTGGAGAACACGTGGAGCCGGTCGATGTCGTCGGAGCGGAGCACGACGTCGCGCAGCCAGCGGACGCGCCCGAACTCGGTACCGCGCTCGACTCGGACACGTACGACTATGCAGTCGCTGTGTTGGGGAACGGCGGTGCATCCGAGCTGTGGATGGAGGTACTTCACGATCAACCTCCGCCGAGAGGTCGCCCGCCGTGCTGGCCTGACGCAGAACGCCGCCCGCGAGCAGTCTCGCGTCCCGTCCTCGTATCTGCGCCGGGCGGTAGTCGGGGGAGCGGGGGCCGGGGGCCTTTCGCCGGCCAATGCAGTTACATTGGCTCGGCCCTCCGATTGGAGCAACCGGACAGCACCTGGCCGTATCGCGGGTTCCGGGCCCACGACGGGCGCGGTCCCCGTCCGCGCAGCTGTACCTTTCACGTTCGGCGTCCTTCCACCGCCGAACAACTTTCGAGATTGTGATCAACATGAACGCCTATGCGGGCCCCTTGCTCGCTCGTCCTGATGGACCAGTACCGGCCTTCAAGCTGGGGGCGGTGCAGTCCATCGCCCTACTTCTGGGCAGCTTTCTCTGCGGCACCGCTCTGGCCTACCTCCTCGTGGAGGCCACCGGCGGGCACATGACGGCAGCGGAGCTGAGGTCGTGCCTTTCAGTGGCCATAGTCGCGAGCGTGGTCGTTCCGGCCCTGCCTCCTCACTACCGCGTCGAGCTCAACGACGACTTCCTCGTCCTGCGCGGGGACGGGCGCCGCGAGATCGCGTGGCGGGACATCATCGGCGTGGAGATCCGGAAGACCGTCGGGATCCGGACGGTCGCCGTGCACGTGTCCGGCGGACGCCGGATACCGCTGCGTGCGCCGATGTCCTTCCTGGACCGCGGCTTCGACGACAAGGCCAAGGTCCTCACGGAGTGGTGGACCGCCCGCCGGGGTAGCCCCGAGGGCTTGTAGCGCCGCCGATCGTTTTGCCAGGAGACACGCGGCCGACTCGGCCGCGTTCGCCGACTGTGGGAACTGAAGACATGCTGGTGTCGGCGTACACATGAACGTGCCCAGTCACCCGACGGATGAATGGGGTCTGTCGCTGATCTCGTGACCTGCCTCTGGGTGATCGCGGGCACTGCGGAGCCGAGAGGTCGTCATGCTGATGGCAGCGGGGGCCCTGAACCGGTAAGTTAGTGATCTTCGGCTGGCGCAAGCTCCCGGAGTCCCTGAAGGCGAACATCCGTGACGAACCTCGATCAGGCCCGCGCACGCCATCGTCTCGATGCCGCACTGGACGGCCTGGCCGTCACCTTCCGCGGGATGACCGCTCACCCCGACGAGTCCAACTGCGAGTGTCACTGGGGCAGCGCGGGGGACCTCGCGCAGCTGAAGGTTGCGGATGCGGAGCTGGACTCCGATCTTCTGCGGCGCACATGGCAGGCCATCGACTGGAGCGATCACGCATCCGTGTTGCGCCGGATCCTGCCCCAGTTCGCCTCGGCCCTCGTCAGCGGCCTCGTCAAATCCGTCTTCGGCATGGAACGGGTCGGGCTTGCGTTCGCTCTAGGCAACTGGAAAGAGTGGCCTGCCGAGCAGGCCGCCGCAGTGGAGGAGTTCCTGCAGGCATGGTGGGCGTACGCGCTCACCGATCCGAATCCCACCGTGTCAGCGCACGACCTCCTTGTCCTGACTGCCGAGGCGACGGGCACGCTGAGCCCGTGGCTCGACGCCTGGGAAGCGCTGAGTGACCCTGTCGCAGACGGACATCTGGTCGAGGCGGCTGAACACTGGGAGTACGACCTGCTCGGTGACCAACTTCCCTGGTCCGCTTGGGAGAACGAGGAAGCGATGCGCGCCGAGCTGACTGCCTGGCTTGTCCGCCACGCGCCCGCCCGGCTCCGTGCCCATGGCGCATCCGAGGATCTGCTTCACCGGATACGGCTGCTCGGCGTCACCGGACCCGACCGCTGGGAAGACCCGCACTGGCCCGGCCACCGCTACTGATCCACCGAACCGCGCGGTGCTCACTCTCCACCCGCCTAGGCACGTGGGCCCAGGCCGACCGCCTCACAAGATCTGCGGCAGAGCCAATGAAGGTTCTGGCTCAACTTCTGTGACGTGGCCACTCTGAGTGACAGCTGGACCTTTTCGAGCCGTACGCGAAGTCGTCCGAAAATGGCCCGTCGGCTCGGCGATTGGGCTGACAGTTCGGGGCCGTGGAAGAGGTTGTGCTCCTGCTCAAGGAGTTGTTGTTCCCGTCGATCGCGGACGTCGCGGTGCTGTCGGTGGACGTGAATATCGAGATAGCGCGCGTTGATGCGCAATCTGTGGCGGACGGTGCCGTGTGCCCGGTCTGCGGAGTCTGGTCGAACCGGGTTCATGGTGCCTACCTGCGGTTTCCCGCTGATGTGCCGAGCGGTGGCCGAAGTGTTGTTCTCCAGTTGAGGGTCCGTCGGTTCACCTGCGGGAACTCGGGCTGCGCACGCCGTACCTTCGTCGAGGAGGTGCCGGGCCTGACACGCCGGCACAGTCAGCGGACCGAGCGGTTGCGTTCCACCCTGGCCGCAGTCGGCCTGGCCCTCGCGGGCCGCGCCGGGGCCCGCATCGCCCGCGTTCTCGGGGTGTCCGTCAGCCGCAGCACGGTGCTCCGGCTGGTGGACGATCTTCCCGAACCCGAGATACCCGCGCCGCGGGTGGTCTGCGTCGACGAGTACGCCACCCGCAAGGGCCGCCACTACGGCACTGTCCTCATCGACATCGAGACCCGGCGCCCCGTCGATCTGCTGCCGGACCGGGAGGCGTCCAGCCTGGCGGCCTGGCTCGCCTAACGGTCGGGCGTCGAGGTCGTATGCCGGGACCGGGCGCCTTTCTTCGCCGAAGGCGCCTCCGTCGGCGCCCCGCAGGCCGTCCAGGTCGCGGACCGGTGGCACCCAGATCGTGCGCTAAAAGTCCAGCTCAAAGGCCGTGAGCGCAGCCTGATCGACTGCATGGGCAGGTGCCCCCACCGAATCCTCTACCTGACGACTTCACCGTCGGTCCAACTTCGTTGTCGCAAAGTTGCGTTGGCCCAACTTCAGTGGCAAGGGGTCCGTCTTCGCTGTCACAGGTCAGCGTTGCAGTCGCTACGAGCTTCGGTGGGCGTTGTTGTTGGTACGTCGAGTGGCTTCCTTCGGGCCATCCGGACGCCAGCTAACGGGGATGGCCGCCGTTCTGGCCAATTTGACCTGAACCCGCACGGAGGCGGAACGGGGGCAGCGTCCGGGCGCTGCCCCCGTAGGGCCTGTCCGATCAGCGCCGCTCAGCGCCTCGCTCGGCGCAGCCAGCCCAGTGCCCCGCGGGGATCGGGCAGCTTCGCCGGGCCGTCGGCGTCCTGGCCGCTGCTGTGGGGCTGCACGTCCTTCAGACGCGCGTCCCAGGGGCCGTCCGCCGCGGACAGATAGACGAGGAGCGGCCCCTCGGGCAGTGGCAAGGTCTCCCTGCGCGCGCCGATCTCGCTGACAACGGACCCTCCGGGCTTCGGAAGCGTGGTGGGGTCCGTGTGCCCCGCCAGTCTGTAGAGGTGGCCGATGAAATTGCTGTCGCCCTTGTAGTGGAAGGTGACGTCGGCCGTACCTCCGGTGTGCAGCAGGACGTCGGGGCCCCAGCTCTCCAGCCGGTCCTTCGACAGGCGTCGGGCCTCCGCCAGCGGCAGGATCCGTACCTGCCAGGATCCGCTCGCCTCCAGCCGCAGGCGCAGCCGCCCGTGCTCGGGGACGGAGGTGATCACCCGTCCCCGGAAGTCCTTCTCCGTGGTGCTGACGAGATAACGCCCCTTGGCGTTGGCCTCGTCGAGGGGCCACAGACCCGTGTAACCGTCCCCCTTCAGGGTCAGTTCGACCATGACGGGGCCGTGCGGGAGATCCTTCACGGTGATCACGTCGTTGTCCCGGCCGGTGACGGTGCGCGGCTTGAAGACGGGCCCGCACGTCCAGGCCGACGGGTCGGGCTTCGGCGCGGGCGGGGAGGACGCCGTCAGGGGTGCCTGGTCCGCTGCCTCGGCTCTGGCCTGCTTCTGGGCCAGAGCCAGGGCCCGGATCTGCTCCGGGGTCATGTCCAGGATCTGGTCCCGGGTGAGGCGCAGGCCCTGAGCCGGGGCCTCGGCCGGGGCGGCGGGCGGGGCCTGGGCCTCGGCCGGGGCGGGCGGGGTGGCGGGCGGGGCGGGCGTCGGGATCCGTTCCAGGACCTCCTGCGGATCCTCGTCCACGTCCACCCCGTGGTCCACCGCAAGGCCCGTCAGCCCGTCTACGTACCCCTGGCCGACCGCGCGGAACTTCCAGCCGCCGGACCGGCGGTACAGCTCCGCGAGGACCATCGCCGTCTCGCCGCCCGCGTCGGTCACCTCGTACCCCACGACCGTCGCGCCGTCCGGCCCGAAGACCTCCACGGACAGCCCGCGCACGTCCCGCAGCGCGCCCTCCTCCGTCGACGCGACGACGAGGACGCGGGTGATCTCCTCCTCGACCGAGGTGAGGCCTGTCTCCAGGCACACCGTGCCGTCCTCGCCGGCGAACAGCCGTACCGCGCCCGACGGGTGCGCCGGAGCGCCGTCGAACACGATGTCGGCGTCCCCCCGGACCCTGCCCTGTTCCGTCACGAGCAGCGCCGCGACGTCGACGCCGTTCCGGACGGCGACGCGCAGTGCCGCCGTCGGGACGAAGGCGTTGTCTCCCTTTATCAATCCCCTGAGCATGAACGGATCTTGCGCACGACGGGGGGACATAAGCAAGGCCTCGGGTGCGGACACCCGGGGCCTTGCGAAGGGGAACACGATGAATTCCCGCAGAGCTACCCCGGCGCCGCCGGATATGAAGACTTCTCGCGTCTCCGGGCAGGAGCCGATGCCGGACCGGACTACGTGCCTCACCACCCGAACGCCGGCTGGGCTCTACATGCAGTACACGGTCTCATGCATGTAGCCCTCGCGGGCCTGGCCGCGACGGCGGGCCTTGGTCCGGGCGCCCTTCGCCTTCACTGAAGTGACCGCCTACGGGGCAGGCGTTCCAGGGGCAAGTGTTGGACAGGGTCCCCTCGACGAGGCGATCGGGTCTTCCGCCGCATCGCCTGGCCAAGTCGTATGAGCGGCTACCCTGGCGCCGGTGAGCAGCGAGCACATATACGCCGACCGCTTCCTGGGCGAGTACCGGGAGTTGAAGCACGGCCGCCCGGACGGACCATCCCTGCACGCCTGCGTGCGCAGCAAGGGCGATCCGCACGAAGAGGACCTTGTGGGCTACCTGCGTGCCGGCCGGGTGCTTGCCGCGAGTGGATCAGCCGTCTACGACGTTCTCAGCCCGACGAACGAGCTGATAGACGGTCTCCATCTGCTCACGGATGGTACGTGGTTCTGGCACACGGACCTCGCCCACTACGTCGAGCGATACCACGTGCCGGTGGATGCGCGATTTGTCGAGCACGCACGCCTCCGTGGATGGTCGCCACCACAACTGAGCCAAGCCGAGATGCTCCGGATCGGAGACGCCTTCTTCCCCGACGACGAGGAGTGAGAGCCGCGCAATGAGGCTCCCAGATTGACGCCTACGTCGACGTCTCCACCCTCAAGATGGGAAGCGATATCGACAATGGACCGTTCATCGATATCAGATGACGACGACACGTGCGCGTACTGCTCCATCTACGTACGGCACGTGTACTCAGAGTCCATTCGTGAGTTCTTCGACCGTAACCTGCCCGCACTGACGGTCGTGGCCGCCCACAACGACTACGAGGATGGCCCCAGAGGCACGGCGGCGTTCCTGCTGTGGCCGACCGTCCTGGAGTGCGAAGCCGTCGAGGGTGCCGCGCCGCAGGACGTCGTGACAGCAGTGCGCGAAATCCGTCAGGAGCTATGGGGACGCCGGATTCTGGCCGTCGCCGCCTGCGATTTCGAGGACGAACTGCCAGATCCGCCGACAACGCTCGTCACGGTCTGAACCCCGCTGACACCTTGTAGCCACTGTCCTGGCGGGAGCCCCCGCCAGGACAGTGGCATACGCGCCGCCGCTGGCGTGGTTCAGGCCGTTCATGCGGACTCACGCTTCGAACCTGTCCAAGCGAACGCGGGGAGGCCGGTGACCGATGTTGTCTGAAACGGCTTGCCGTCCTCTTTGATGGGAGACGTGCCCGATTCATCGCCGCTCGCCCAGGCCAGCTCGGCCCACCACGTGCAGTGGCAGCCGGCCGGGTCCACTGTCACCACCAGGATTTCTGGGTCCGCAGCCGTCACTGTGTAGGGAAAGTTCAGCGGCTCGCGCCGCTCCCCTTCCTTGCGCGCCACGGCCGGCTTCCACTGGGGCGGCCGCGCGTTGAGTTTGACTTCCGCGCTGCGAAAGACGGACGCCGACAAGCACTGGCCCTCGGGGATGTAGATGCCTGCGAGCGGTGGTTTCCTCTCCTCAACATGGAACGTCAGATCCGTGAGCACAATGGCCTCGTCCGACTTGCCGTTGACCGTGATGATCATTTCAAGTGGTCCGGCTGGGACACCTCCGAAGGCGGCTGGGTCCTCGTCCCACGTCTTCCCTCCACGTACCTCACCCTGCCCTGGCGGCGTGTTGGCAGACTTGCTGTCCGGATCCCACGGGAAAACCCACCCGCTCCCGTCGCAGCTGTACCCATCCTGCTTGCCGAACCCCTGTGCCACATCGACATGGACAGTGGGGCCGGGGGTTCGTACGGTCATGCCAAGCGTGTTGCCGATGGCTCGCGTCGCCTCCTCCACTCCCTGCGTGGCCCAGTAGGTCAGAGCCGCCGTGACGACGATGCCTAGCCCAGCCATGGCCAGGGCCTCGAGCAATGAAGCGCGAAGCCAACCGACGGTCGGGCTCGTCCGATGGCCAAGGCGAGACCTGCCGGCGCTGACCGTGCACCCCTCGGCGCTCACCGAAGCCGACCGTCACGAGTTGCGTGCCTTCCGTTCCGCTGCCAGCGGCGGAACAGCCCATAGACCGGGGGAGCGCGGAAGACCTGCCGGCTCTCCAACTACCTGACACGTCGGCAGATCCACCACCATCCTGAACGGCATCTCCGAACCCCTGTCGCCCCTCTCCGCCATCCTCTTCGGCATCGACTACGCCAGGGCAACGGACCACGTGACCCGGAAACTTCCGCCGCTCTGCCCGCTCACCACCCTGCGCGCGGACTCCGCGGCTCCCGCGGACAGCACTGCCGATGCCCCTCAACAGCCGGCGCCCTTTATGAGGATGGTGGACGGTAGTCCGGAGCTGGGTCTGCTGGAGGCTGGTACCACCGCCGCCTCGATCACAGGAACGCATCACCCCGGCCCCTGGCGTTCGCAGTCGGTTTCGGCATCGATGCCAGCAGGCCGAAATTCGCCCCCAAAAGATCGGCGATGGGCGCCACACCAGCTGGGTTATTCAACCTTCTTTCATATCCGAAGGGCCAAAGCGGCCTGGCCAGAGGGTGACGCTCGCATGGTGAGACAGCTTGACGCGGACACACAGGAACCACTTAGGTGTGGCTTACCTAACCCCGAATGGGAAAGAAACCAGCCATGCCAAGACCTGCCCTGCGCCCCCTCCTCCTCGCCCTCCCCGTCGGACTCCTCCTGACCGCCTGCGGCAGCACCGCGGGGGACACCCCCGACAAAGCGCCCGCACAGCAGGGCGTGCCCGCCGGCGTGGTGGAGCAGTACTCGGTGCTGGAGAAGGAGATCGCCGAGCGAGGCGGACAGACGACGGTCGGCGACTACCGCGTCGGGTTCATCGTCGAGGCGGCCGAACCCTGGTTCCAGGGCGAGCACGGTGCCCACGGCAAGCTCGTCAACCGCGAACCGGTCAAGGGTGAGACGCACCACATCGAGATCATCCCGATGGAGGCCGCAACCGGCCGCATCGTCCCCGATGTGCCGATCAGGCTCGAAGTCGTCGACACCTCCGGCAAGGTCATCCAGGCGCAGGACCTGAACTTCTACCACGCCACCTTCTTCCACTACGCCAACAACTTCTCCATCCCCAAGGCGGGCACGTACACGCTGCGCGCCACGCTGCAGCCTCCGACCTTCCTGCGACACGGTTCGAGTGACGAGAAGCCGCCGCTCAGTGCGCCCGTCACCGTCACCTTCCCGAACGTGGCGCTGAAGAACGAGAACTGATCCATGGAACTCGTCACCGACCGGGTTTCCGCTGCTTCGATCCGGACTCACCGGAAGGGATCGGAGCAGGCGGTACGCCCAACCCCTGTGTGGCTGCTCGCCGCGCTGGGCGTGCTGAGCTCCGCCGTCATATCCGGAGCCTGCTGGATGTCCGGCCACGTCCATGCCGACGCCACCCTGCAGACCGCGGCCCGCTTCTTCCACGTGGCCGCGCTGATCGTCGGCCTCGGATCCGTCCTCGCCGTCGACTGGTTCGCCGTCCTGTGGCTCCTCGGCCGCCGTCGGCTGTCCGACATCCTCAGCACCGCCTGCACCCTGCAGGTCCCGATCTGGCTCGGCCTCGCCGGGCTCGTCGTCACCGGCCTCTTCCTCCGCCCGAACCTGCAGTCACCGCTCACCCTCCTGAAACTCGGCCTCGTGCTCGCCGTCACCGTGAACGGCCTGTACGCGCACTGGCTCGGCCAGCGCCTGGAGCGGTGCCAGGACGAGGAGGTGCCCCGGCGCCTCCTCGTCCAGTCGGGGGTGGCCGCCGCTGTCAGCCAGACCGGCTGGTGGGGAGCGACCTTGATCGGCTACCTCAACAGCCAGTCCTGAATGGATCCGCTGCGGCTCTTCCACTCGCGGAGGCGATGGACGCCCTTACCTCACCGAAGGGCCTTGAGCAGATCCGGCGCCCAGTACGCAGCGGCCGCGGTGTCCTGGCGGTCGGCGGCCGCGCGCAGCGTGCGCAGGAGGGTGTCGATCCGCTCGGCGTCCGCCGGGGCCATGCTCGAGCGGGCGCGGGACCAGGTGAGTTCGAGGGCGGTGATGTCGCCCGCGACCGCGCCTTGGTCGGCGGCCCGCGCGTCGGCGGCCAACTGGCGGGCCCAGAGTTCCATCCGGGCCGACTCGACCGCCGGGAGCGGCTCGTACCGCATGTGCAGGTCGAGGTCGTTCTGGGCGACCCGCAGGAGCGCTCCGCGCGTCAGCTCGGCGTCGCGGGCCTTCACAGCGCCGGCGAGGGAGTCGAGGTCGCGGTTCATCTGACGGGCCAGCAGCTCAGGTACGCGGTCCGAGGTCCGGTACGCGTCCCAGGCCGCCCGGATGTTCTGCACCGACCCTTCGGACACCGCCCCCGCGCGGACCGCGTCCGAGAGCGCGGTCAGCCGTTCCGGCACCGGGCCCGGCGTGGCGTCCGTGGGGACGGCCAGGGACACCGCCTCAAGGTCGCCGCCCGGGCTGCCCGTGGAGAACTCCCCGTACCCCGGAGCGAAGACCTTCTCCTCACGGCTGCCGTCCATGTGCAGCTCGCTCACCGTCATCGCGCCCTCCACCGGTCCGTAGGGGCCGGCGACGTTCTGGTCCACGGCCTTGACCGTGACCTCCTCGAAGACGACCTCGGGCACGTTCTCGGGGCGGTACACGTCCCCGAGGCTCGGCCGCGCGGGCATGATCATCGCGGCCGGGGCGCCGGACCGGCCCGCCATCCAGGTGCCCTCGGTGTCGGCCACCACCCCGTCCTCGTAGTTGAATACGTCTTCGCCGAGGTACCAGACCGAACCGTCGTCGGCCTGCGCGAACCAGTCGAGCGCGACCTCCTTGATCCGCCCGTCCGAGAACGCCGCGTACTGCAGCGTCCGCACCGCCACTTTCTCGCCGTCCACCGTGATCGTCCGGCCGTCGGGGGGCAGCAGGGAGAACTCGGTCCGGAACGGCTTGCCGTCCACCTGGCCGTCGTAGATCACCTGCTGGACCTCGGAGCTGGGATGGAGGGGGTTGGTGATCCGGGTGGGATGGGTGAAGACGGGCCTGGTCGTGTCCACCCGGTCCTTCTCGGGCGCCAGCGGCAGGCACCGATCCGTCTTCCCGCCCGTGGCCGGGTCCACGATCCGTACGCAGTCGGTACGGGGCGAGGGGGACGCCGCCGTGCAGGCGCCGAGGCTCGCCACCAGGGTCACGGTCACCGCGGCCGCCAGGTTCCTGTTCATGACCGCCTCCTTCGGGCTCGTACCCCTCACGCTGGCACCCCGGCCCTGAAGAGACCCTGAACCACTCTGAACTCCCGTTCAGGGAAGGCACACCTCGAACCGCGCCCCGCCAAGCCCCGGACTCGTCGCGACCGCCGCCGTACCCCCGTGCGCCGCCACCAGCTCCGCCACGATCGCGAGGCCGAGTCCGCTCCCGCCCGCCTCCTCGCCTGACCGGGCGCGCGCCTCCTCGAGCCGTACGAACCTCTCGAAGACCCGCTCCCGGTCGGCCTCCGGCACCCCCGGCCCGTCGTCCTCCACCCCCAGCACGATCTCCCCGCCGGCCGAGCGCGCGAGGTCGAAGGAGACCCGGGAGCGGGCGTGCCGGGCCGCGTTCTCGCCGAGATTGCGCAGCACCCGACGCAGGGCCTGGGCGTCGGCCTCCACCCGTACGGGAGTCACCGCGGCCGTGTCGATCCGCAGTTCGGGCACCTCCGTGCGCAGTCGGCGGGCCTCGTCGAGGACCAGGTCGTCCAGGTCCACGGGGGACGGGTGCGGGTGCAGCGCGTCCTCGTCGGCCCTGGCGAGGAGAAGGAGATCGTCGACGAGCCGCTGCATCCGCAGGTCCTCGGCGAGGACGGTGCGTGCGAGGGTCTCAAGGGGCGCGCGGTCCGGGTGGGCGTGCGCGAGTTCGGCGTACTGGCGGATGGTGGCCACGGGGGAGCGCAGCTCGTGGGAGGCGTCGGAGACGAAGCGGCGCTGGGCGGTCTGCGCGCGTTCGAGGCGGTCGAGCATTCGGTTCATGGTGGCGGCGAGGCGAGCGATCTCGTCGCGGGAGTCCGGCTGCGGGACGCGGCGGTGCAGGGCGGTCGAGGAGATCGCGTCGACCTCGGAGCGGATCGCCGCGACCGGGGCGAGGGCGCGGCCCACCGCCGCCCAGGTCGCCCCGGCGGTCAGCAGGAGCAGCAGGGGCAGGCCGACGGCCAGCAGCACGGTGACGATGCGGCTCGCCTCCGCGACCGCGACGAGCGCCCGGCCGACCACGACCGTCTGCTCAGCGCCGCCGGGGGCCGCCGCCACGGCCGTCACCACCAGGAACTCGTCCTCGTCCAGCGGGGTGACGATACGGAACTCGCCGTCCCGGCCGGCGGCGGCCAGGGCGGGCAGCTCCTCGACGTTCGGGCTGGCGGCGACCACCCGGCCCGCGCCGTCCAGGACCTGGACGAACTGCTCGTCGGGATCGGACACGGGCAGTGCCGGCACTCCGCGCCCCGCCTCGACGACGGTGGCCACCTGCTCGGCCCTCGCCCGGGCCGCCTGCCGTACGTCGTCGGTCAGTTCGGCCCGTAGCAGGGCGACCAGGGCCACCGCGCCGGCCACCAGACCGACCGCGACGACGAGGACGGCCGCGACCGTCGACCGGAACCGGACGCTCCTGGCCGCCATCGGTCACCCGCCGTCGCCGGCCAGCCGGTAGCCGAAGCCCCGTACTGTCTCGATCGACGCCCGCCCGAAGGGCCGGTCGAGCTTGTTGCGCAGGTGGCCGACGTACACCTCGACGATGTTCGGGTCGCCTTCGAAGTCGTCGTCCCACACATGCGCCAGGATCTCCCGCTTGGACACCGTCTCGCCGCGCCGTCGCAGCAGGTACTCGAGCAGGGCCAGCTCGCGGGCGGTGAGCTCGACCCGTACCCCGCCCCGCGCGACCTCCTTGGCCGCCGGGTCCAACCGCAGATCCCCCGCGGTGAGCGCGGGGGGCCGCTCGCGCGGTTCGCGGCGCAGCAGCGCCCGCAGCCGGGCGAGGAGCACGGCGTACGAGAAGGGCTTGGTG
Source organism: Streptomyces sp. NPDC046712 (assembly GCF_040645695.1). Lineage (NCBI taxonomy): Bacteria > Bacillati > Actinomycetota > Actinomycetes > Kitasatosporales > Streptomycetaceae > Streptomyces > Streptomyces sp. NPDC046712. The sequence goes on from NZ_JBEYYW010000007.1 coordinate 252,393, forward strand.
AGGTAGTCGTCCGCGCCGGTGTCCAGGCCCTCCACCTCGTCCCACTCGCCCTCCTTGGCGGTGAGCATGAGGATCGGCGTCCAGTTGCCCTCGGCGCGCAGCGCCGCGCAGACCCGGTATCCGTTCAGGCCGGGCAGCATGATGTCCAGCACGATGGCGTCGTACGGGTTCTCCCGCGCCCGCCACAGGCCGTCGGTGCCGTCGTACGCCACGTCGACCGCGAAGCCCTCGGCCTCCAGGCCGCTGCGCAGCCCGTCGCAGAAGCGCTTCTCGTCGTCGACGACCAGAACCCGCATACCTCGATTGTGGTCCCTGTCGGCTGAAAATGGGCTGAACGCCCCGGGCTGTCCCACGCCTGGCGCCAGGATCGCTCCCTGGACTCGGCGGGCGCGGAATGCTCCGGCCGCTCCGCCGATCAGCCTGCGGCCGGCTCCCTGCGCCGCACGGGTCCTTCCGCGACATCGGCCTGCTGCTCGAGAAGGTCAGGCGTTGGTCACGAGGTCCGCGGTAGGACCGCAGGCGGTGAGTCTGCCGGTGTCCAGGAGGTACACCGTGTCGGTGTAGGCGGCGACCAGGCGCAGTTCGTGGGAGACCATGACGATGGTCATGGCGCGTTCCACGCGCAGGCGGGCCAAGAGGTCCATGACGGTGGCCGCGGTCTCCGGGTCGAGCGCCGAGGTGATTTCGTCGCAGAGGAGGAAGTCGGGGTCGGTGGCGAGGGCTCGGGCGATGGAGACGCGCTGCCGCTGGCCGCCGGAGAGTTCGCTCGGGTAGCGATCGGCGAAGTCGGCCGGGAGTTCGACCTGGCGGAGCAGCTCGGCGATCTGCCCCGCGACGCGCTGTCGCGGAATCGCGCTGTGCAGGCGCAGCGGGCGGGCCAGTGCGGCGCCGACGGTGCGGGACGGATTCAGCGCGTCCAACGGGTTCTGCGGCACGAGTTGGATCCGCCGTTGATGCTCACGCAGGCGCTTGCGGGCCATGAACGACAGCGGGTCGCCGTCGAGAGCGAGCGTGCCCGAGTCCGCCGGCTGGAGTCCGGCCAGCACGCGGAGCAGGGTGGTCTTGCCCGAGCCGGAAGGGCCGACGATTCCGGTGGCGGAGCCGGGGGCGGCGTTGAAGTCCACCCTGTCGAGAGCCTGGTGGTGGCCCGCCCGGTGGGCGAAGGTGACACTGACGCCCTTCGCACCCAGCCCTTCACCGTCCGCCTTGACGGTCGACGCCGTGGGCCGGGCGCCGGGTCCGGCAGCCCCCTGTGACGGCACGTGCGCCAGTTCGGGCGCGGTGAGGTGTACGACGTGGTCGGCGCAGGCCTTGACGAGTTCGGGGTCGTGGCAAGCCATGACGACGGCCAGGCCGCGGGTGGCGGCCAGGTCCCGCAGGAGCTCGGCGATCTCGTCGCGCAGGGCGGGGTCGAGGCCGGCGGTGGGTTCGTCGAGGAGCAGGATCTCGGGGGTTCGGGCGAGGGCCCGGGCGAGGGCGACGCGGCGTTGCTGGCCGCCGGATATCGCGGTGGGGCGGCGGTCGGGCAGGCCGTCGTCGACGGGGAGGCGGCATTCGCGCAGCAGGCCGAGTACGGCCTCGTCACTCGGGTCGGCGGCGGTCTCGGCAACGATGCGCCGGATCTTCATGCGGGGGTTGAGGGCGGAACCGGGGTCCTGGCCGACGTAGGCGATGCGGGTGCGGCGCAGTTGGCGCAGTTCCTCAGGCTCGAGGGCGTCCGGTCGGTGGCCCAGGACGTCCAGGGTGCCGGCGGTGACGGCCGCCCCGTCGGGGAGGTGTCCGATGAGTGCGCGGAGCAGTGTGGTCTTGCCGGAGCCGGAGGGTCCGGTCAGGGCCGTGATCTGTCCGGGCCGGACGGTCAAGGAGGTCGGGCGGAGCAGGATCGGCCCTGCGGGGATGCGAATTTCGAGACCGGTGGCGGAGGCCACTGGTGCGCCGGCGGCCGGAGTGGACCGGGTGGCCGTTGCGCGTGCGGTGTCGCTCACGAGGTGGTCACCGCCTTGGGTGCGGAGCGGGAGGCGAGAGAGGAGGAGGCCAGGTTGAAGCTGATGGCGAGGATGGCGATGGCCAGACTCGGGGCGAGGACGCCCCAGGGGTTGAGGAGGATGCCGGGCGCGTTCTCCCTGATCATCAGGGCCCAGTCGGCGGCCGGGGGTTGCGGGCCGATCTGGAGGAAGCCGGCCATGGAAATGACGTACACAGCCTCCACGAACCGCAGTCCGAACAGGGCGAGAACCGTGGCACGCAGGTTGGGCAGCAGTTCCCGCAGCGCGATGTAGGAGGGGCGCTCGCCCCGCGCGATGGCGGCCTCGACGTAGCCGGCGGAGGCCATGGGCGCCGCCGCGGAGGCCACGATGCGGACCGCGTAGGGGGTACCGAGGACGATGGCCGCAGCGATGACGGCCCAGCGCCCGCCGCCCGGCCAGGCCAGGGCGATGAGCATGATCCCGAGGACTGGCGGCAGCAGGATGAGGACGTCGGCAGTGCGCTCGATCGTCCGGCCCAGCCGAGGGCGCAGGACGGCGAGACAGCCGAGCACGGTGGCGATTCCCGTGACCACGACGGCAATCAGGAGGGCTCCCGCGATCAGGGCGGTGCCGCCGTGGAGCAGTCTGCTCAGCACATCACGTCCGAGTTGATCCCCTCCCAGCAACGCTCCGTCGCCGGCGGCGGCGTAGGGCGCGGTGACGGGGGTGTCGAGGGGGTGGGTGGCGAGCCACGGGCCGGTCAGGGCCAGGACGACGAGGAGCAGCCCGGGTGCCACGCGGCGCAGGGTCCGGGCCCTGGTGCGGGCGGATCGGGTGCGGCCGACCGGGACGGTGACGGGGGTGGCTGTCTTGGCGGCGCTCATGGGCGTCCTCCCAGGATGCGGGCGCGCAGCAGGTCGGCGGCCAGGAGGACGACGCTGATGGCGGCTCCGGCGCAGGCGACGACTCCGGCGATCAGGGGTGTGTCGCGGCTGCTGACGGCGGAGGCCAGGACGGAGCCGATTCCTGGGTAGTTGAAGATTGTCTCCACGACGACCGCGCCGCCGAGCAGCATGCCGGTCGAGGTGGCGATGCCGGTGGCGATGGCGGGCATCGCGCCGGGCAGCGCGTGGCGGAGTACGACGTGGTGGACGGGCAGTCCGTCGAGGTGGGCGGCTTCGACGTGCGGGGTGCGGGCCTGGTCGGTGAGCGCGCCGCGGACGATGCGGGTGTTCCATCCGGTCTGCGGGATGACCAAGGCGATGACCGGCATGACCAGCATCGTCCAGTCGGCGAGGGAGCCGTCGGCACTGGTGAGGGTGACGGCAGGCAGCCAGCCGGTCCACAGGGACAGCACCAGCAACAGGGCCACCGAAACGACGAACTCGGGTATCGCGAACGCCGCGGTGGAGGTGTGACCGATGATCCGGTCGATGAGGTGGCCCGGTCGGGTTGCGGCCCAGCACCCCAGCACGAGAGAGGCGATGACGGTCAGCACGAAGGCCGTGCCGCCGAGGATGAGGGTGTTGGGGAGGGGGTCGGCGAGCAGGTCAGTGACCTTCTGTCCGCGGGCGCTGGTGCCGAGGTCGCCGGTGGGCAGGGCCGACATCCAGTCGGCGAAGCGTTCCCAGACCGGCCGGTCGAGGCCGAGCAGGTGGCGGCGGGCCTCGACGTCGGCGGCGCTGTCGCCGCGTTCCGAGCTGGCGCTCGCGGCGTCTCCGGGGAGCAGTTCGACGGCGGCGAATACAGCGGCGAGCAGGATGACGAGCATGACAGCCCGGCGGGCCACGGCGGCCGCCAGGCGCAGGACGATGCGGCGCGGCGCGGTGGCCGCCCCCGTCGTGACGGGGGAGGCCACCGCGGGCTGCTGAGCCGTGGGGCTCAACTCAGCCACGCGTTCTCGAGCTGGACACGGCCGTAACCGGGCAGTGTGGGCAGGCCCTTGACCTTGGCGGCAGCGAGGTCGATGCCGTCGGCCATACCCCACAGCAGGTAGCCGGACCGCTCGTACTCGATCTGCTGGAGCTCCTTGAGGGCAGCGGTGCGCTCCTTCTCGTCCGCGGTGGCGATGGCCTTGCGGTAGGCGGCGTCGAAGCCGGGGTCGGCCCAGCCTGCCTCGTTCTGGCCGGCCTCGCTGGCCATGGTCTTGGAGGCGAAGAAGACGACCGAGTCGTTGGTCCCCCAGTAGGTGGTGTAGAAGTCGCCGGTCTTCCAGGTCTTGTCCCAGAAGGCGCCGGACTCCTGCTTGACCACCTCGACCTTGATGCCGGCCTCGCGGGCCTGGTTGGCGAAGAGGGTCGCGGACTCGGCCAGCCCGGAGATGTCCTCGGTGGTCACCAGGGAGTAGGTCTTCGAGAGGTCGAACTTGGCTTCGGCGAGCAGCTTCTTGGCCTTCTCCAGGTCCCGCTTACGCTGGGGGATGTCCTTGGCGAAGGCGGGGTCACCGGTGCCCAGGATGTCGTTGGCGACGGTCCCGTAGCCGGAGAGGACCTGCTTGACCATCGCCTCGCGGTCGACGACCAGCCGCATCGCCTCGCGCACGCGCGCGTCGGCGAAGGGGCTGCCGGCTGCGGCGCGCATGACGATGGGCATCGCCATGTCATTGGGACGGCGCAGGACTTGGATGTCCTTGCGGGCCTCGGCAGTGCGTGCCGCGACGGCGCCGACGTTGGAAGCGACGTCGATCTGCCCGGCGAGCAGGGCGTTCGCCATGGCCTGCGGGGTCTCGAACATGGTGACCTCGATGGCGTCGAGGTGCACGGTGCCGCCGTACCACTTGTCGTTCCTGACCAGGCGCGCGTTGCCGTTCCGGTACCAGTCGAGCTTGAACGGGCCGGTGCCGGGGGCCTTGTCGAGGGCCTTGTCGGGAGTGTCCTTCTTCATGACGAAGGTGGTGAGCCGCGTCAGGAGGGGGAAGTCGGCGTTGGCGTAGTCCGACACGATGACGACGGTGTCCGCGCCCTCCGCCTTGATGCTCTCCGCGCTCTTGACTCCCGGCAGACGGGAGGCGCCTGACGGGGTGTTGCGCAGTCGACGGAGCGACCAGACGACGTCCTCCGCGGTGACCGGGGTTCCGTCGTGGAAGGCCGCACCCTTGGCGATCTTGAACTTCCAGGTCTTCAGGTTGGCCGAGGGCTCCCAGGAAGCAGCCAGGCGGGGCACGGTGTTGGACGTGGCGCCGGGCATGGCCAGGGTGTCGAAGACGAGCGCGATGACCAGGTAGTCACTCTCATTGGCCTGGGTGCCGTGGGGGTCGCGGGTGATGGCGCCGGCACGTCCCAGGGCCCCGATGCGCAGCGTCCCACCACTCTTGGGCTTGGTGTCGCCTGCGGTCGTCTTGTCAGCAGCAGTGTCGCCGCTTCCCGAGGAGCAAGCGGCGAGCAGGGCTGCCGTGCCTATCGCTCCGCCGGCCCACAGCACTTGGCGCCTGTTGAAGTTCACTTACGTCCTCGATCCACTGAAGCAACGGGGATAGTGCTTAGGGTTGCCTACCCTAATGACAACCATTACCGCAAGCCGTCGCCCACGGTAGGGCGCATGTCCGAATCTCATCCCCACATGACCGGCGAGTAAGGTTTGCCTTACCTAAGTTTGATGTTACGGTTCGGTCGCTCGCCGGTTCCGCAGACATGACAGGACGTCAACTACCCGTCACATCTCGCCAGTTACGCACTCCGGCCCGCCCGGCCGCGGGAGACCGTACCCCAGAACCGGGATTCCCCTGCCATCCGACGAAACGGATCTCTTCGCCATGAGCACGGCAGCTGCACCCGTCCGCGAGCTCGACGCCCAGACCGTGGGTGAACTCCTCCAGGCCGCGGAGAAAATCCTCGCCGAGTTCGGTACCTCTGCCACAAGTCCCCAACTCCTGACGCGCGTTGCCGATGTCGCCGGGGACTTCAGCGAGACCTTGCGCCTGCACTGCCGCCCCGTCGACACCGCCGACGGCCTGTTCGTCCTGCGTGGCCTCGACGTCGACGACGAGGCCATCGGCTCCACGCCGTCCAGCTGGGCCACCGCCGGTGACAGCGGCGCCGTCTACGACATCGCCCTCCTTCTTTTAGCCACCGTGATGGGCAACCCCATCGCCTGGGAAGGCCAGCAGAACGGGCGCTTCGTACACAACATCGTCCCTTCCCCCGGCCACGAGACCGAACAGACCGGCGCCAGCAGCACGGTGCTTCTCAGTCCGCACACCGAGGACGCCTTCCACCCCGGCCGCGCGCACCTGCTGATGCTCGGCTGCATGCGCAACCACGACAACATCGCCACCACCGCCGCCAGCATCCGCAAGACCCAACTCGCCGACGCCGACGTCGACCTCCTCCTCCGCCCGACCCTGCCGATCCTCCCCGACGACGCGTACGAGGAGGCCCAGGGCTACACCGACGAGGCCCCGCCCGCGGTGCCGACCTTGTTCGCCGGCGACGACGGCTTGACGCTGCGCTTCGACCCCGCGTACACCCCGCTGGACGACGCCGACGAGGCCTACCGCTCCGCCTACGGACGCCTCTCCGACGAACTGGCCCGGGTCTCGGTCGCGGTCAGCCTCAACCCGGGCGAGATCCTGGTCGTCGACAACGACCTCGTCGTCCACGGCAGGGTCCCCTTCCAGGCCCGCTACGACGGCACCGACCGCTGGCTCAAGCGCGCCTCCGTCCGTGTACCCGACCGCGGCACCCGCCCCGAGGCCGAAGCGAACGAGCACGGCTACGGCCAGAGCGCCCTCGAAGCACACGCGAGCTGACCACCCGCCCCGCACCCGGAGGAAGACCACCATGACCGACACCTCGGCCGCCCACGCCAACGCCGCCATATCCGGCGACGACAAGCACCTGCGCATCCTGTCCACCACCGACCTCGCCGGGATCGACATATCCCTGGCCGACGTGGTGGCCACCGTGGAAGGCGCCTACCGCACCCTCCAGGCCGGCCAGTCCGACAACCCCCGGAAGCTGACCGTCAAGCCGCAGGACGGCCACTCGGTCTCCTACGCGATGCTCGGCCGCGACGGCTCCCGCAACGTCGTCGCCATCAAGACCTCCTACAAGCACGGACTCGACAAGGGCCGCGAGGAACAGCACTACTACACGGCGCTGACGATCTACGACGACGTCACCGGCCTGCCCGTCGCGATGATGGACTGCTCCCGCATCGGCTCCCTGCGCACCCCTGCCGTCTCCGCGCTGCTGGCCCGCGAACTCGCTGCCCCCGGCGCCCGCAGCGCCCTGGTCATCGGTACGGGCACCCAGGGGCGGCTCGCGCTGCCGTTCCTGCTCACCACTCTGCCGGACCTGGACCGGCTGATGCTGTCCGGGTCCCACCCCGAGGGCATCGCCGCCGTCCGCGAGCAGTTGCGCACGTACTTCCCGGACCGGGACCTCGAGATCGTCACCGACCTGCGGGCCGCCGCCGCGGACGCCGACGTCATCGTCGCCACCGCAGGCGGCCACACCCAGGCCGCGGTGGAGGCCTCCTGGCTGAAGCCCGGCGCGCTGTCGATCCTGGTCGGCCATGGGCTGGCGCCCTCCACCCTGCATCAGGCGGACCGCGTCATCGCCACCAGCGAGGCGCAGATGAACGTGACCGGCACGGACATGGCCGACGCCGAGGGTAAACTCCCGGCCGTCGACTCCGAGTTCCCGCCCGTCCTCGCGGGCGAGAGCACCGGACGCACCGATGCCGCCGAGCGGATCTTCGCCTACAACAGCGGCCTGGTCGTCACCGACATCGCTCTCGGCCACCGCTTCGCCCAGCTCGCCCTCGCGCAGGGCCTGGGCACCGAGGTCGCGCTGTGGCAGTGAGCACCCGTCCCCTGCCCACCCTGCCGGTGCTGCCCGACGCCGCCACCGAGCAGGTTCTGGCCGGCGGCCTTCTTCCAGAGCTGGCCTACGCGTTCGGCGGCCCCTTCCACTTCGTGCTGCCCGACGCGTTCGACACCAACCTGCGCGCCATGCAGGACGCGCTCGCCGCGGCCGGAGTCGACGGCTTCGTGTACTTCGCGAAGAAGGCCAACAAGGCCGCACTCTTCGTCGAACGCGCAGCCGCGGGTGGGGCCGGTGTGGACGTCGCATCCGCGGCCGAGCTGCGTGAGGCCCTCGGCCACGGGGTACGGGGCGAGCACCTCGTCGTCACCGGCCCGGCCAAGGACCCGGCCCTGCTCCATCTGGCCGTCCAGCACGGGGCACTGATCGCCGTGGACGCCCTCGACGAACTCGACGCCCTTGTCACCATCGCCCTGACCGGCCGCATCCGGTCCGCCCGGGTCCTGTTGCGTGTCCTGCCGCCCGCCCAGCCGCACAGCCGTTTCGGGCTCGACGAGGCGGAGCAGGCCACCGCGATGGAACGGTGCGTCCAGGCCGGTGACGCGGTCCGGATGGAGGGGTTCAGCTTCCACCTCTCGGGATACGCCCTCCAGCCACGGGCCGACCTCGCCGCCCGTCTGGTCGAGTTGTGCCTCAAGGCGCGGGTCCACGGGCTGGAGGCCTCGCGCATCAGCATCGGCGGCGGCCTGCCCATCAGTTACACCGACGCCGACAGCTGGCACACCTTCCTCGCCGAGCAGAACAGCGGCCACTACCACGCAGGCAAGACGTTCCACACCGGAGACTTCTACCCGTACTACTCCCCAGCCTCCGGCTCCGACGCCCTGGCCGGACTCCTGGCCACCCGACCCGAAGGCCACGAACTGCCTCTGTCCTCGGTCCTCAAGGACGCGGGCGTCACCCTGCTCCTGGAACCCGGCAGGGCCCTGCTCCACCAGGCCGGCGCCACGGTCTTCCGGATCCAAGGGGTCAAGGACCGCGACGGATACCAGATCCTGACCGTGGACGGGACGAGCCTGAGCCTGTCCGAGCAGTGGTTCAACAGCGAGTACCTGCCCGACCCGATCCTCGTCTCCCAGGACGCCGACGGTGAGACGGGTACGTTCCCGGCGAGCGTCGGGGCGGCGACCTGCCTGGAATCGGACATGCTCACCTGGCGGAAGATCCCCTTCCCTCACCGCCCCCGCACCGGTGACCTGCTCGTCTACCCGAACACGGCCGGCTACCAGATGGACTCCAACGAGTCCCCCTTCCACGACCTGGCCCTGCCGCCCAAGGTCGTCATCGACCACACCGACCGTCCGCGCCCGCGCTGGCGCCTGGACCGCCACTTCACCTGACGCACAGAGCCCGCACACACCCGCTGCCTGCCACCTCCCACAACCTTCTGGAGTTACCGATGCCCGGAGCCCTTCAGCGCCCCGCCGTGGTCTCCCGCGTATCCGATCTCATCGGCTACACCCCCCTGCTCGAACTCGCCTCCACCGAGACCGGCAGCCGCCTGCTGCTGAAGCTGGAGATGTTCAACCCCACCGGCACCGCGAAGATCCGTATGGCCAGGGCCATGATCGACGCCGCCGAGGAGGCCGGCGAGCTGCGCCCCGGCGGCCGGATCATCGAATCGACCTCGGGCAACACGGGCCTGGGCCTCGCCGTCGTCGCCGCCGAACGGGGCTACACCTTCACCGCCGTCGTCGACAACCACGCCTGCGTCGACAAGCTCCGCGGGATGAAGGCACTCGGTACCGAACTCGTCTACGTCGTCGACGACGGCACCGAGGAACTCGCCACCGCCGCCCGCGAGGAACTCGCCGAGGACATGGCCCGCGGCCAGGACAACACCATCTTCACCGAGCAGCACAACAACCCTGCCAACGGCGTCGGTTACTTCCCCGTCGCGCACGAACTCCACGAGGCACTCGACGGCAAGATCGACGTACTCATCGGCGCGGTGGGCACCGGCGGCGCCCTCTGCGGCACGAGCCGCGAACTGACCAAGCTCATGTCCGGCTTCACAGTCATAGGCGTCGAGCCCAAGGGCTCCATCGCCTTCGGCGGCCCCGCCCACGACTACTACCAGTCCGGCACCGGCACGCCCGAAGGCGCCGAGATCGGCGCCCTTGTCGACTTCGACCTCATCGACGAAGGCGTCAAGGTCGGCGACGTCGAAGCCTTCGCCACCTGCCGGGCCGTCGCCCGCACCGGGCTCCTCATCGGAGGCTCCGCCGGCGGAGTCGTCTACGAGGCCCTGACCCGGCTGCCCACCCTCCCCCCGGGCACGACTATGGTCGCCCTCGTCAACGACGGCGGGGAAAAGTACATGGACACCGTCTTCAACGACGACTGGATGCAGGACCGCGATCTCCTCAACCCCGAGGCCGAGCGGGAAATCGACGAGCTACTCACCAAACTCCGCGGGAACCGATAGACCCATGCTGACCACTCTCCTCCGCGACAGCCGCGCCCTCGGGGTCCTGGCGGTGCCCTTGATTCTCACCCAGCTCGCACAGGTGGCTCTGACCACCACAGACACGGTGATGATGGGTTTCCTCGGCACCACGGAGCTTGCCGCCGGCGGCCTGGCCATCGTCATCTTCAACCAGCTCCGCACCATGGGCGTAGGCCTCGTCACCTCCGTCGGCAACCAGATAGCCGCCGCGGCCGCCCGCGCGGAACGGGCCGCCGAAGACGGCAACGACGGTCCCGGAGGAGAGACAGCCGGCGAAGAAGTCCGCGGCATCGTCCGCGCCAGCCTGGCCGTCGCCACCCTCGCCGGCATCGCCGGGGCCCTCCTGATGATCCTCATCGGCCAGGCCCTCACCTGGCTCGGCCAGGACGCCGACGTCGTCGAACTGACCCAGACCATGCTCCTTGCGCTGGCCCCCGGCCTGCTGCCCTGCCTCTGGTTCCAGGCCATCCGCCAGTTCACCGTCGGCATGCGCCGCCCCCAAGCACTGCTCCAGATCACCATCGCGTCCGTCGCGGTCAACGCCGGCCTCAACTGGGTCCTCATCCACGGCACCTTCGGCCTGCCCCGCCTCGGTCTCACCGGCGTCGGCGTCGCCACGTCCAGCGTCTACCTGCTGTCCTTCCTCGCCCTCTACTTCTCCGCGAAGAAGGACAAGGAGCTGGCACCGCTCCTCACCCTGGACATCACCAAGGCCGACGCGGCCACCGTCAAGCGACTCGTCGGACTCGGCGTACCGATCGCCGCCACGTACGGCTCCGAAGCCGGCTTCTTCTCCGTCACCGCCCTGATGGCGGGCTCCTTCGGCCCCGACGCCCTCGCCGCGCACACGGCCGTCAACCAGCTCGTCTACATCGTCTTCCAGGTCGCCGTCGGACTCTCCCACGCAGCCTCCATCAACGTCAGCCGCGAACTCGCCCTCGGCAACCACGACGACGCCCGCCGCCTCAAGAACACCGCCCTCGCCTGCGCCGCCGCCGTCATGGCCGTCGTCGGACTGCTCTACCTGACGATCCCGAAACTGGTCCTCGCGCCCTTCCTCGACTCCGGCTCCGACCAGGCCGTGACCATCGCCACCCACCTCCTGATCGTCACCGCCTTCCTCCAGTTCTTCGACTGCGCCCAGAACATCGGCGTCGGACTCCTGCGCGGCCTCGACGACACCACGAGCGGCTTCCGCATCACCCTCATCGGCTACTGGGCCGTCGGCCTTCCCGCCTCCTGGCTCCTCGCCTACGCCCTTGACCTGGACACCCTCGGAATCTGGCTCGGCCTCCTCACCGGACTCGCCACCACTGCCGCCCTTCTCCTGCGTCGCTACTCCCAGTCCCTGACGCGGCACGAGAAGGCGCATTCCGCCGCCATCGTCGCGTAACCAGGTTTGCCGTTCTCACCCAGCCAGTGATCCACTCCCTGGGGCCGGCCTGCCCGCAGGCCGGCCCCACCTGCACAATGAGTTCGGAGACGGCGAAGCCCGGCGAGAGGCAGTGGCGTTGAAGAACCCGGCACCAGAAGAAGAGGACGAGCGTCAAGCCTGGGCAGAGCGCGTGATCGTCCAGCTCACCGCCTCGGACGACCTTGACCAGACTCTGACCAGAGCGATCCATGGACATCAGGACCTGACCGCCGAGACCAACCTGCGGCGCGCCAACGCCCTCCACGCAGCAGCCATGGGCCTCGGCCCCGCAGGATGCGCAGCCGCAGCCGGCATATCGGAATCCCTCCTCCCCAGCTGGCGAAAGGACCCCGCCTTCGATGTCGCCATCACTTCGGCCACGGCGTTGGCCGACGCCCATCACGTTGCACCGCGAGGACAGATCAACGGCTTCGGCCTTCGCCTGCTCCTGCGATCCGACTGCTTGGTCTACATAGACGGGACCCAGGCTCCCGCGACCGGCCACAACGCCCGTTAGCGACTGCCGAACGGACGCAGCCAATCAGCCGCCCCGTCCATCGGACCGGAAGCGGCGCCGCGCTGCTGGTTTCCGAGCCGTACGAGAGTTGGGGGCCACTTGCAGTCAGACTTCTCGGTGCTACGGGCCGTCAGCAGCCGCGGCGCCCGCCCTTGCGAGATGGGCTCACAAGTCCTCGGCCACGGTGTCACCGGGGGACAGGGCCGCCCTTCTTCTGCGGTACGCCACCACCCCGCACACCGCGAGGAGGAGGACGGCCACGGCGGCCACCCCTAGGGCCGTCCGCTCGGCGAAGAGCCTTCCCAGCACTTCGAGCACGCCGAGCCCAGCGGTCGCGTAGATCAGCGCCCAGGCCGCTCCGCCCAGGAACAGGGCGGGAAGGTAGCGCGGCAACGGCATGCGCATGCTGCCCGCGAGGAAGTTGGCGGCGGTCTGGAAACCAACGGTCAGGAAGGAGACGGCCACCACCGGCGCGCCCCACCGCTGGATTGCCCGCTCGGCACGTCGGAACTTCGCCGAGGAGATCCGCTCGGCGAACCGGCTGCGTCGGGCACCGGCACCGGCGAGCCACCCGACCGCGAACGTCCCTCCGGCGCGGAGCAGGACGATGACATACAGGGCTCCCGCCGTGAGCGCGATCTTATCCACGACGCCTCGTTCCGAGCCCGGGGCCGGAACCCGGAACACGCGTGGGCGTCCCGCCCCAGCGGGCGCAAGCCCGGTCACCGTCTCTCACCTGCGCCTGCCTCTGCCCGTTCCGTCCTATGGGTTGCCACCTGCGGCACCGGAACCCGAACCTGCCCGCCCGCATGCCAGGCAAGGTTAGCTAACCGAACGCGCATGCGGAGGTGCGGGGCTACCGGGGGAACGACAGGCGGAGGCAGCGAATCTGGTCGGCTCACCAATGGCGTAGGCCCCTGCCGGTACGGCAGGGGCCTCGCTGTGGCTGAGCGCCCCCTCGCCCCCGGGGGAGCGACTTCTGAGCATCGAACTCTTCGAGCCGGGCCGACTGGCGTGCTCGGTCACAGTTACGGAGCGGGATAGTCGGCCCTCGAGCACGCCAGTCGCCCCCCTGAGTGCGATGGTTGGCCTGCGAAGCAGCGGACAGGAGGAGCTCCCGCCGGAGGTGGGTAGCGGAGCCAGTCACTGCACGCTTCCGTCACTTACGCCATGGTCCGCGCGCATCGCCACCCCGCGCGGGGCTCCGTCCGCCGCACCGCCGTGGCCGCCGACGGTGCGGCGGGTGACCGGCTGGCTCACCCGGCACCCCACCGCGCTGAGCGAGGGCGAACGCGCCAGCCTGCGGGAGGTCCTGGCCCGTTGCCCCGAACTGGACAAGGCCGCCGGACACGTCCGCGGCTTTGGCGAGATACTCGCAGACGCCTCGGCTCCCCACTCCCCACCTGGATCGATGCAGTCGCCGCCGGCCGGCTACCCGGTCTCACCGGCTTCGCGCTCCACCTGCTCCGAGATCTCGACGTCAGAGTTCCGTCGTCCAGATCCCGACAGGGTGCTCACCCGGTGGCAGCCACAACTGAGGCTGACTCCCGGTGCCTCTCCTCGGCCTGCTCTTCCCAGTGAAAGCGGTCATCTACATCGGGCCACGCAACTTGCAGCATGGGGAAAGGAGGCCGTCGGTAGAACCCGATGGCCTGCCCGAAGAAGGTCCGGTACCAGCGGAGATCGATCTGCCTGAGCACGACCTGGTGGCCGTCGACAACGTCAGGATGCTTCTGGCCGGCAGCCAGTACAGCACCTGCGGCGGACTTTGCTCCGAGCTTGTTGAGCATGCGGTGCATGACGTGGATATCGAGCCCGAACATGGCGAGCTCGGGTGCGCCGTGAGTGTGTGTGAGGCCGATCGTGTAGGCGAATCTAGGACCGATCTCGTCCTCGGGAACCATGGCCACGTGCCAGCCGTGCTGCTACACATTCTCGATGATCGTCAGATCCACGCGGTCCGCTTCGTCCCGGTCGCCGTAGTCATGGCAGAGCACGCAGCGGCACTGGAACCGATCATCAGTCATGTGCGGAGGCTACGAGGTGAGCGTTTGAGTCGGGCAGCCGGGGTTCGTGACCACCCTCTCAATCGAACGGCATCGTCACCTCCCCGACGACTCCGCAAGATCTGTGCCAGAACCGAGAAGGAGCAGCACTTCTACACCGAATCGTGAGGCGGTTGGTCGCTGTGGGCTCGCCGGAATATTCACGGGCTCGGGTTTCGACAGCGCCGGGCCTTCGAGCGCGTGTGGTCGTGAGTCGTGGGCGGCCGAGGTCAGCCGTGGCAGCGCAGCCGGACCAGGATCGTGTCGCCGGGCAGGGATGCGAGGTACACCTCACTACCCGGCCATTCGGTGGGCCCCGGAGGTTCGTGGGGGCAGTGGGCCGGGTCGCAGGTGGCGTGGAGGGCGTTGCTGCCTCCGTTCAGCCACCAGCCGTCGAGGGTGAGCACGTCCGTGTCCGGCGGGTACGGCCGGGTGAACTCGCGGATGTAGGCGTGCCGGTCGCCGTCGTAGTTGATGACACGGGTACGGCCGGGTGAACTCGCGGATGTAGGCGTGCCGGTCGCCGTCGTAGTTGATGACGGGGTGCTCTGCGGGGTCTGGGAATCTCAGGGTGCCCATGCCGAGGCTGAGGGGGTGGCCGAGGTAGGCATGGATCAGCGGCTGCTCGCGATAGGCGGCGAACATGTCGTCGCCCCAGCGGTCGTCCGGGAACGCGGCGGGGTCGTTCCACCAGCGATCCACGAAATCCGCGAGCGGTAGGGCTGGAGGATGTTCGGCGGACAGGCAGTGCCACAGATCCCAGGAGGCTGCGACCGCGCGCTCAGATGCGGCGAGCGGCTGTGAGAAGTCGAGCAGGGCACGCGGTCCTCCGGCGCAGACTCCCGGGGCACTGGGACAGGGCGTGCCGTCGTACTGGGGGTCGTCGTGGATGAGCCTTGGGTCGCTCTCATGGCCGGAGGCGATCGCGAACCCGCTGCCGTCGCTGCTGCCGTGAATTGTGCGCGAATCCCACATGCCGCGGTCGACGGGGTTGTCATCCGTGTCGAGTTAGAAAGGGGCGAGGGCCTCGTCGAGCGCACGCTCGATGTCGTTTGCGGCCTCGGCCGGCAGGCAGACCGTCACCCGTATGCCAGCCATCCATCCCTCCTCGGTGCGTCAACGATGGTGCCGTGCCGGCGGTCAGCGTCGCACTCGGACAGCCGGGAGCTGGAGGGCGGGGTCCTCACAGGCTTCGCCAAGGTGCTGTCGGGGCACGGCTACTCGCTCGGTTCGGGACCCGGCCGGTCTTCGACTCCCGACAGGCGTCTCAGGATTGAGCTCAGATGGAAGACGACCCCCGATGAGAACTGCCACGATCACGAGATAGAGGAGGTTCTGCTCGACAAAGTGGGCTCGCTAGGGCGCGTATCGAGTCGTGATCATCGGGTGGTCCTGGTGAGGTCTTTGATCCAGATCACCGAGGCGTGCAGGTGGAGACTGGCGAGGTCGCTGTCGGGAGTCTTGTCGTATCGGGTGTCTCACCGTCCCAGTTCCGGCCTCCTGGCACGTCACGCTCTGGGGCGGGTGAGGCACGTGGAGCCGACGTGAACCGACCGGTGCACTGATGTCCGGGCGGGGACTCATGGGACATGGCCCGGCACCCGGCTCAGGTTCCGGGGAGGATACGGCGCGTTTCGTAGGCCCACATCGCGATCTCGACCCGGTTGCGGGCGCCGAGTTTGGCCATCAGGCTGGCCAGATGCGTCTTCACCGTGCTGAGGCTGATGTGCAGTGCATCGGCGATCTCGGTGTTCGTCAGCCCGCGAGCGACGGCGAGGAGCACCTGCTCCTCGCGGGCGGTGACGGGGGAGACCGGCTGGGCCGCGGGCCGGCCGGCGGGCAGGTCCGCGAATGCCTGGAGCAGACGGACGGTGACGCTGGGCGCGATGAGCGCCTCACCGTCGGACGCCGACCGTACGGCTTGCGCCAGAAGGTCCGGTCCCGTGTCCTTGAGGAGGAATCCGCGGGCGCCGGCACGCAGTGAGCCGTAGACGTACTCGTCGAGGTCGAACGTGGTGATGACGACCACGGCCAGCGGGTCGGCGACGCCCGGGCCGGCGACCAGTCGGGTGGCCTCGAGCCCGTCGAGTACGGGCATGCGGATGTCGAACAGGCAGACGTCGGGGCGTAGTTCGCGGGCCAGACGTACCGCTTCCCGCCCGTCGGCGGCCTCGCCGACCACCTCGATGCCGGGCTGGGCGTTCAGCATGATCCGCAACCCGGTGCGGATGATCGTCTGGTCGTCAGCGACGAGGACGCGAATGGACACCGCTCTCGCTCCTCGCTCTCGGCAGTTCGGCTTCGACATGCCAGCCCCGGTCGGTACCCGGGCCGGCTCGTAGTGTGCCGCCGAGCAGGGTAGCGCGCTCGCGCAGTCCGGTAAGTCCGTATCCGTCGCGACCCCGGCCGGTGCGCCGGCCGTTGTCGCGCACGCTCACCCGCACCATGTGCCGTTCCGCGGCGACCCGGACGACGACCTCGGTCGCGTCGACCGCATGGCGCAGCGCGTTGGTCACCGACTCCTGCACGATGCGGTAGACGGCCGCGTCCACGGCCGGGGGCAGCGCGTCCAGCTCGCCGTCGAGCCCCAGGTCGACCCTGAGGCGGCCACCCGGGGTGCGCACCAGGCGCTCCAGATCCGCGACTCCGGCAGGGGGCGCCAGCTCGGCGCCGACCCCGCGGTCGCGCAGCGCGGCGACCATGGCGCGCATTTCCTCCAGCGTGCGCGCCCCTTCCTCCTCGACCCCCTCCAGCGCCTCGACGGCGGCGGACGGATCGATGCCCGCGAGCACACGGCCCGCCTGGGCGATGATCACCATGGCCGACACGTGGTGGGCCACCGTGTCGTGCAGTTCCCGGGCGAGCTGTTCGCGCTCGCGGGAGCGCACCTGCTCCACCTGCCGCTCGCGAGCGGTCACCCGGAACCGCACGGCAGCTCCGACCACGCCGGGCAGCAGCAGGAAGACGAAGCCCACGACATTTTCGAGGACCGGGGTCTCGTCCGTGACGGAACACAGCGCGCCGGCCGCGAGGATCACCGCGCCGCCCAGCACGATCTCCCGTCCCGATCCCCACCGGGGCAGCGCGTACACCAGCACGAGCACGACCGCGCCGGTGTACAGGCCGACGGGCTCGCGCGGTGCGGCGACGAGCGAAGCCACCTGAAGCAGGATCACCGAGCCGAACGCCAGCGTCACCATCGCCAGCGGGCGGGTCCGGCGCCACAGGGGCAGCAGGCACAGCCATACGGCGAACACCACCGCCACCGGCCGCCACACGACGTTCTCGCGCAGGGTGGCCTCCAGCACCACACCGCCCAGGCCCACGGCGAGCAGCGCCCAGTCCCGCCACACCCGGGCGGGCGCGTCGGGCGGCCGGGGTTCGGTCCACAGGGTTCGCAGGTCGTCTCGTAGCACGGTTCTCAGCCTAGGCACCGCGCCGTGCCGCGCATCGGCCGAAAGGACGGGTCGTCACTCCGCCCCGGGGCCGACGGATCCGCGGCCCGCGGGCCGATGCCGCGGAGCGCCGTGGCGACGAGCCTCGACATCGGCGGCCGTACAAGGACGGCCGACGAGGTGGTTGGAGGACCCGATGCTCTCGAAAGCCCTGTTGCGCCTGGGCGCAAGCGCCGCCCGCCATCCCTGGCGGGTGATCGCGGCATGGCTGATCGCCGCCACGCTCGCCGTCCTCGCCGCCGTCGCCTTCGGCGGGCGGAATGCGGATTCGATGACCGCTCCGGGACTGGACTCCCAGCGGGCCGCGGAACTGATCGAGCGGGCCGGCACCGGCCAGGAGGGGATGACCGCCCAAGTGGTCGTCACCCCCCTCGACGACGGTGCGACGTTCTTCGACGACGACGGCGCGCGCACCGCTCTCACGCGGCTGCAGACCGAGGTGAAGCGGCTGCCGCACGTGCTCGGCACGAGCGACCCGGCGGGGGCACTCGACGCGGGCGGGGACACCGCCGTGCGCGGCGGCCTCGTCTCGGCCGACGGGCGGATCGCGGTCGTCCGGGTGCAGTACCCCGACCAGAGCCGGCTGTCGGCCGAAGACCTCGACGCCCTCGTCGATCTCGGCGACCGGCTGCGCGCCGAACTGCCCCTGCGCATCGAGATGGGCGGGAACCTCTTCTACGCCTTCTCCGACCCCAACGGCGGCGTGAGCGAGTTGATCGGCCTCCTCGCCGCGGCTGCGATCCTGTTCCTGGCGTTCGGTTCGCTCGTCGCCGCCGCGCTGCCGATCGGCATGGCGGTCTTCGGACTGACCGTCGGGGTCGCCACGATGACGGTACTGGCGGGGGTGACGGACGTCCCCACCTTCGCACCGGTCCTGGGCAGCATGGTCGGGCTCGGAGTGGGCATCGACTACGCGTTGTTCGTGCTCGCCAGGCACCGGGAGTACCTCGCGCGCGGGCTCGATCCGCACGAGGCGGCCGGACGAGCGGTGGCCACGGCGGGGCGGCCGGTGGTCTTCGCCGGCGGCACCGTCATCGTGTCGATCCTCGGCCTGGCGGTCGCGAACGTGCCGTTCATGACGGTGGGCGGGTTCGCCGTCTCGATCGTCGTCCTGATCATGGTGCTCGCGTCGGTGACGCTGCTGCCGGCCTTCCTCGGCGCGGCCGGCCCGCGTCTGGGCCGGGCCGGTCGGATCGGCCGGGCTCTTCGGGCCCGGCGGCTCGGCCGACGGCGGGGCGCGGCGCCGGACGCCGTCCCCGCCGCCGGGTGGCGGCGCTGGATCGGCCACGTCAGCCGGCACCCGGTACCGTACGCGGTCGGCGCGGCGGGGCTGCTGCTGACGGCGACGCTGCCCCTGCTCGGCCTGCGCGTCGGCCTGCCCGACGACGGCTCACTGCCTCAGAGCCGTACCGAGCGCCGCGCGTACGACCTCGTCGCCGAGGGGTTCGGCCCGGGCACCAACGGTCCCCTCGTCATCGCCGCGGACCCCGCCGGTGTTCCGGGAGTGCTGGACCGTCTCGTCGCCAAGGTCGCGGCGGATCCGGGTATCGCATCCGTCGCGCCGACGCACGTCGATCGGGCCACCGGCATCGCGACCCTCGTGGTGTTCCCGACCACCGGCCCTCAGGACAAGGCCACGGCCGACACCATCGCCCGGCTGCGCAGCGAGGTGCTGCCCACGGCGATCGGGCACGGCCCGGCCAGGGCACACGTCGGCGGCGCCGCCGCGAGCCTGTCGGACGTGGGCCGACGCACCAGCGAACGTCTGCCGGTGTTCGTCGCCGCCGTGCTGGCGATGTCGTTCCTGCTGCTGATGCTGGTCTTCCGTTCGGTCGTCGTACCGCTCAAGGCGGTGCTGCTGAACCTGCTGAGCATCGGCGCGGCCTACGGCATCATGGTCGCGGTCTTCCAGTGGGGCTGGGGAGGCGCACTCATCGGGCTGGAAGCGACGGTTCCGATCGTGTCGTTCATCCCGATGTTCCTCTTCGCCATCCTGTTCGGCCTGTCGATGGACTACGAGGTGTTCCTCCTCTCCCGCGTACGCGAGGAGTACCTGCGCACCGGCGACAACGGCACGGCGATCGTTGAAGGCATCTCGGGCACCGCCCGGATCATCACCTCGGCCGCCCTCATCATGGTGGCGGTCTTCCTGTCCTTCGCCGTCGCCGACGACCCCTCCGCCAAGATGTTCGGGCTCGGCCTGGCCACCGCGATCTTCATCGACGCCACGGTCGTACGCATGGTGCTGGTACCGGCGACCATGACACTCCTCGGCCGGACCAACTGGTGGCTGCCGAAGTGGCTGGACCGGATGCTTCCCCGCGGCCCGGTCGGCACCGACGACACCGACGCGGAATCCACGGGTGAGACCCCGCGTCCACGGCTGGTCGACCGTTGACTCAACTCCTGCCCGCCCTTGGCGTCCGGCACCTCAGCGCGTCACCTAGGGGCATATCGAGTCGTGATCATCGGTGGTCCTGGTGAGGTCCTTGGTCCAGATCATCGAGGCGCGCAGGTGGAGACCGGCGAGGTAGCTGTCGGGAGTCTTGTTCGTATCGGGTGGCGATGTCTCGCCATGCTTTGAGCTTGTTGATCAGGCGTTCGACGGTGTTCCGCTCCTTGGAGAGATCGGCCTCGTGGCTGACGGGTCGGCCACCTCTGGAGCCCTTCTTTCTTCCGGTTGGCGGCCTGACCCTTCTTCGGGATGACCGCCTTGATACGGCGTTTGCACAGGTGGGCGCGGTTTCCGCGGGACGAGTACGCCTTGTCCCCGGCGACCGCGTCCGGCTCCGCCGACGCCGGATACGCCGTCGCTTTTCCCGCTCGGGATCGTCTTCGGTGTCCTGCCCGGTTTGTTCGTCGCAGCCGCCCCCTTTGACCTGGTCTTCTCCTCGGCGGCGGCCTTCTCTAGAGCGATAACGACGTCCTGACCCAGGTACATCCCGGCAGCGTCGTGGTGGGCCCGCGCGGTGGTGGAGTCGATGCTGACCAGGGACAGGTCCACCTCACCCCGCTTCGCGGCTTCCGTGATCAGGCCCTCCTGCAGGGCCTCGATGACTCCGGCGTCACACCACTGCCGGAAGCGGTTGTGGACGGTCGACCAGGCGCCGAACTCCGTCGGCATCTCCCGCCACTGCCCGCCCGTCTTGAACCGCCAGATCACGCCCTCGAACTGCTGCCGCAGTCGCTCGGGGTACGGGCCGTACTCGCCGATCGGCAGGTACGGCTCGATGAACTCCCAATTCGGATCAGTCAGTTGCACTCGCGTCACGTAAGACCGTCTATCGCACCGGACCGTGCCACGAAGGCACATCCCGCAAATTGATCACGACTCGATACGCGCCCTAGAGGCCTGAGGTCGAGGTGTCTCCTTGAGTGGTCGAGACGGCGTCCGGCGGAGGGCCGTCGGCGCGACGCGACCTCGGACGTGGAGGAGACGGAGTGCAGTTCGTCCCAGGGGACTTTGGTGGCGCAGCCTTCCTCGATGTCGCTGCCTTCGCACCGTACCGGCTGGGAGACTGCCCCGGTGGGAGTCGAAGTCGAGCATCCCGGCGCAGGCCCTCCAGGCCCGGGCGTCGGTGGCCCGGCCGACGGCATCTCCCCGACGGCGTCGGACCTGCGGCGAACGGTCTTCATGCAGCAAGTTCATCAAGGTGTGCAACCGAGATGACATTTCCGCACGTTGTCGCACGGGTGCGACTCTCCTGGCTGCGGCCTGGGGTCGTAGCGCCTTCCTGCTGGCTGCCACTGGATGCACCCGCACGGAGCAGGCCGCGTGGGGTGCTGACGTACCGGTGTTTGTGCAGGTCCAATAGGCCGTGGGTCCGATGCTCGTACGGAGGGATGGTTCCTTGCGCTGGCGGTACGCCCAGGTTGGGGCTTCCCTGGCCGTATGTGCTGCCTTCGGCCGCGTGGCGGGCGAGTGGCACGGTTTGCAGGAGCGAGGAGGACTCATGGCCAAGGACAACAAGCAGAATGCGACGCTCGAAGAGGCGCGGGCGGGACTGCAGCGAGCCGCCGCAGAGGTCAACCGCGTACTGGGCCTGCAGGGGCTGAGCACCAGCGGCGGCCACACGACTGAACTGGCGGCGTTCCACAGCACCATCTCCAATGGCTGCAGCGCGTTGAGCATCGGATGCCACCCCGTCTGATGACACCTACGCGAACCCACGTCTGCGGAGGCCGTTCACCAGGCCTCGGCGGGTGAGCGGCCATGGACCGTCTCGGAGCCATGGCCGCTCACCATCTCTACGGTTTTGTCGACCCTAAATACTACGAACCGCTCTCGCGCTACCGGATCACTCCCGACCACTACAACGCCCTTCGGCAGCTGCTGCCGGACACGTGGGTGCTGGAGCGCGGCGACGTCTGGCTCCAAGCCCGGGTGAAGAGTGGGACTCGAGGGCGGAACACGACGCTGCCCGCACAGGGCTTCAAGATCCACGTCTCTTCCACTCCCGCGCATGCGCTGCGGCTCTTCGAACTCGTGGTGCCCGTGTGCGTGGAGCACGACGTCGAGTTCAAGGCCGCCGCCGACCCCGTATTGCTGCGCCTGATCAACTCCAAGACGCAGGAACGTGGCTACTCGGGCAAGTTCATGACGATCTACCCACCTGGCCTGGATGCCTTCACCGAACTGATCGAGCGCCTGTACCAGCGGACGAGAGACGAGCCGGCCGAGGGTCCGTACATCCTTTCGGACCGCCGCTACCGCGACAGTAAGGTCATCTTCTACCGGTACGGAGGGTTCAGGCCCGCGTGGCGGCTCAACGTCGACGGCACGAAGAGCAGCTTTCTTGTGTCGCCCTCCGGCGAGCACGTGGCCGATCAGCGTCTGCCGTACTTTCACCTGCCCGCGTGGGTCAGCGACCCGTTCGGTCAGGAGCCCGGCGAGCAGTCCCACGTCGACGACGCCCACGTCGACGAAGCCGACGGCGACGATGTTCAGGGCGACGACGCCACGGGCCAGGCATCAGCAGCGGGCACCGGCGCCACCCTCCTGAAGGACCGCTTTCTCATCGAGGGCGCGATGACCTTCTCCAACGCCGGCGGTGTTTATCACGGCACGGATCAGCACACCCTCAAGCCCGTCGTCGTCAAGGAAGCCCGTCGTCTCACCAACTGCTTCACGAGCGGCGACCGGACCTGGGACGCGGTCGACGTGCTGCGTCACGAGTACGACGTACTGCGACACCTGGAAGGGCTGGCGTTCGTTCCCCGGCCTGTCGACCTGTTCCAGGAATGGGAGCACACCTTCCTGGTCGAAGAACGGGTGGACGGTGTCGCCTTTCACGACTTCTGGGCGCGGGAAGAGGTCATCCTCGCTCCGTACATCCACCGGGAAGGTCGGGTGGAGCAGTTCGCACCGAAGTTCAGGGACGTCGCCGCGCGGCTGATCCGGATGGTCGAGGAGGTCCACGCACGAGGCGTGGTGCTCGGCGATCTTTCCCCGAACAACGTCCTGATCGACCCCGGGACGCTCCACATGTGGTTCATCGACTTCGAAAGCGCTGCCCGTGACGACGACATGGCCGAGATGCTGGCGTACGGGGCTCGATGGGGCACACCCGGATTCCTGCACCCGGAGCGGTCATCCCGCGACAGACTTCTTCCCCGTGACGACTGGTACGCCACCGCCATGATCCTCTACAGCTGCGCCCTCCCCGCGACCGCGTTGTTCGGCCTCAACCCCGTCGCCCAGGACCGCATGCTCGACAGTCTCGTGGAACTGGGCCTGCCCGCCCCTGTGAAATCCGTCGTCTCCTGCCTCACGGCCGGTGCGGTGGAAGAGGCGAAGTCCGTCCTGGCCGAATGGGAAACCGGGTGACACCATGCGAACTGCGGTAACCGACGCCCCCGCGAGGCGGGGGGCCCAGGCAGGCACCGAGGCCGACGTACGACGCACTCTCCGCGGTATCGCCGACACGCTGCTGCGTACCGCCGACCACGGGCGCACCGACCGCCTGTGGCCGTCCGACTACACGGTCTTCGCGACGAACCCCCTCAGTCTCGCCTACGGCGCCTGCGGCCCCGCGCTTCTTCTCCGTGCCACCACGCCGACGGCCGCGCTGCCGGCGGACGTGACCTCCTGGCTGCTGAGGCAACCGCTGTCCACCGACACCTACCCGCCCGGCCTGTATGTCGGACTGGCAGGCATCGCCTGGGCGTTCCACAGTCTCGGCCTTGAGGACCGGGCCGAGTCCGTTATGGAAATGGCGTACAAGTCCCCGCTGCTGTTCGAGGAACCGGGCGTGCTCCTGGGAGCCGCGGGGTGGGGATCAGCCGCCTTGCGTTTCCACGCCACCACCGGCAGCCAGGTCCATCTGGATCACGCGGTACGGGCGGGCGATTCGATCCTTGAGTCAGCCGAACAGGAGGGCGCGACATCGTACTGGCGGCGCCGTCAGGACGACCTCGTGCACTACGGCTACGGTTACGGCGCAAGTGGGATCGCCCTCTTCCTTCTCCATCTGTACACGCGGACCGGCGACGCCCGGTACCGCACCTGCGCGCTCCGCGCCCTGGAGTTCGACCTGAACCATGTGCGCGAGAGTGGCGTGGGGATGCAGTGGCCGAGGTTCCAGGACGACACCGTCGTGTATCCGTACTGGATCCACGGCAGCGCCGGCGTCGGCAGCGTCCTGATCCGCTTCCACCACCTGCTCGGCATCGAGCGCTACGGCGTCCTCGCCCGGCGTGTCGCCGACGACACGTTTATCAGGTACTCCTACACACCCGGCCTGTTCGAAGGTCTCGCCGGAATCGGCGAACTCATGCTGGACATGTACCGGTTCACCGGTGAGGAGCAGTACCGCGGCAAGGCTTTCATGATCGCCGACACGATCCAGTGGTTCAGGATCGAGACCGAAGACGGCACTGCGTTTCCCGGCCGAGCGCTCTCCAGGATCACGCACGACTACGCGACCGGATCGGCGGGCATCGGCCTGTTTCTGTCCCGTCTCCTCCACGCAGGAGATCGCGCCTTCGTCGACATGGACATCTAAGACACTCCTTGGGGTCTGTCGTTTGGATCAGGCCGGGATACGGGTCCCTGCGCCGCCGACTCTGATCCGCCGGTCGCCCGCCCGCAGTTCCACCGTCAGGACGCCGGGGCGCCCCATGTCCTCCCCCTGGTGGAGGGTGAGAACCGTCGCCTCGGGCACGAGCCCGAGCTCACGGGCGTACGCACCGAAGGCGGCGGCCGCCGCCCCGGTTGCTGGGTCCTCCACCACACCGCCCACCGGGAACGGATCGCGGACGTGGAAGACCTCCCCAGACGCGCGCCAGACCAACTGCACCGTCGTCAGGTCGAGCCGGTGCATCAGGGCTTCCAGGCGGGCGAAGTCGTACGCCAGGCGGGCCAGCCGCTCTCGGGTCGCGGCGGCCAGGATCAGATGGCGGGCGCCCGCGAAGGCGATGCGAGGAGGCAGGGCGGGATCGAGGTCGCCGGCCGGCCAGTCGAGCGCGGCGAGCGCCTCGGCCAAGTCCTCGGCCGCGACCTCCTCGATGTGCGGCTCGACGCTGGTGAGGGTGGCCCGCAGCGTCCCACCCTCCGGCGTCACGGTGACCAGCACGGTCCCGGCCCGCGTGCTGTGACCGCAGAAGGGCACCTCCGCACCTCCGCCTTGGGGCTGAATTGACTTCCGCTCCCCGGCCTAAAGGCCGGGGATTCCTACCACGGTCGTCTGACCGTCTCGGTGGGTTCCTGCTTCTTCGCGCTGTGCGGGGACAGGTCCCCGTCTTACCCGCGCTCGACAGGCTGATGCCGCCAGTCCGGCGGCCTTGGCGACGTTGACCGCCGCGTTGATGTCCCGGTCAAGGACAGCTCCGCACGCCCCGCACGTCCATTCGCGGACGTTCAGGGATTTGGGGCCGTCCTTGACGCCGCAGGCCTAGCAGACCTGAGAGGTCGGCTCGAAGCGGCCGACGCGGTGGAAGGAACGCCCGTACCGGGCGGCCTTGTACTCCAGCATCGCGACGAACGCCGACCATCCGGCGTCGTGCACGGACTTAGCCATACGCGTACGAGCGAGACCCTTGACCGCCAGGTCCTCAACGGCAACCGCTTGGTTCTCACGGTGATCTTCGTTGAGAGCTGGTGGTGGAACTCGCGCCGAGCGTCGGCCACCGCGCCGTGGGTGCGGGCGACCTTGATTCGGGCCTTGGTCCGGTTTGCCGCCCTTCGCCTTCCGGCTCAGGTGCCGCTGTGCCTTCTTTAGCTTCTTCTCCGCCCGGCGCAGGAAGCGGGGGCTGTCGATCTTCGTGCCGTCGGAGAGGATCGCGAAGTGCGACAGGCCGAGGTCGACGCCGACCACGGCGTCCGTCTCGGGCAGCGTCTCGGGCTCGGTCTCGACCACGAACGACGCGAAGTACCTATCGGCCGCGTCCTTGACCACGGTCACCGCGGACGGGGTCGAGGGCAGAGCGCGGGACCACTTCACTCGCACGTTGCCGATCTT
The DNA here is from genome assembly GCF_040645695.1 of Streptomyces sp. NPDC046712. Classification (NCBI taxonomy): domain Bacteria; kingdom Bacillati; phylum Actinomycetota; class Actinomycetes; order Kitasatosporales; family Streptomycetaceae; genus Streptomyces; species Streptomyces sp. NPDC046712. The sequence goes on from NZ_JBEYYW010000007.1 coordinate 278,524, forward strand.
CGGCAACGACAGGTCCCCGCCGGTAGTGATCTTCCAGCGGGCATTGGCGGTGAACCGCACGGCCTGCCGGTTGTCTTTCCGGCTCTTGAACCGGGGCGAGCCCATGCGCGGGCGCTTGCCCTTCAACCCGTCGAAGAAGTTCCGGTACGCCGTGTCGAGGTCCCGGAGGGACTGTTGCAGCACCACGGCCGAGACCTCGCCGAGCCAGGCCCGTTCTTCGGTCTTCTTCGCCTCGGTGATCAGCAGCTTCGAAAGGTCACCAGTCTTCATGAATGCCCCACCGCTTGCGCGGGCGGTCTCACGGGCCCGAAGCGCGTCGTTGTACACCACCCGCGCACACCCGAACGCACGGGCCAGCGCACTGCGCTGAGGCCCGTTCGGGTAGAGGCGGAAAGAGTACCGGAGCCGCATGCCGATCACTGTACTGCAGTTGGTTTATGGCTGACACGCAGAACATCCGTGCAGGCAGACACTGCGCTTTCGCACTCCATGCCCACTTGGTTTTCGTGACGAAGTACCAGCAAAAGGTCTTCAACGACGCGCATCTCAAGCGGATGGAGGAGATCATGTGCGCCGTCTGCGAGGACTTCGAAGTGGAGATGGTGGACTTCAACGGCGAGAACAACCACGTGCACTTGCTGGTGAACTTCCCACCGAAGGTGGCGCTGTCGAAGCTGGTCAACTCACTCAAGGGTGTCAGCTCCCGCAGGCTCCGCCAGGAGTACCCGGCACTCCTGGCGGGCACAACGCCTGTGGTCCGGCTCGTACTTCGCCGGGTCGGTCGGTGGGGCTCCGCTGTCGATCGTCCGTCAGTACATCGAGCAGCAGAATCGTCCGCTCTAGCCCGCGGGTCAGAGTACTTCTCAAATCGCTTCACCACCGGGCTAAAGCCCGATGCACTGCGATTAGACCCGGTAGCGGATGGTGTACGCGCGCCCGACGTCCGACGCGCCCGAGCCCGCTCCCGCGAACGGCGCCGTCAGGAACGCGCTCTCGCTGTAGCCGACTTCGGCGGCGACCGCCAGCATTTCCTCGTCGCTGAGGCCCGTGGCGTCGAGAACGATTCCGCAGGATTGCCTCCCTCGGGATCGTCGGCGGAGGCGGTGTAACGCAGGACCTCGGGGGTTTCCCGTACGGGGCTCATGCCGGGGGAACGGCGCCCAGCCCCAAGATGGTTCCCCGAGTACGGGGACTGTCACCGTGCTCCGTGCCCGACCCGACTTACCCGCGGGCGCGGTCAAGACGGCGGTGCACCATCGACAGGGGTCGTCAGCAGCCCCAGCAGCGAGAACGTCTGCGACCGCGGTGACGGTGGTGGGCGGCCGGGGGCGAACTTCTTCTTGGCGTAGGTCATCTATGCCCCTGCTGGGCCTACTCTTTCTGCAGGCCAGCCGACCAAATCGCATGAGCACGCGCCTGCAGGCGGGAATTCCTCAACTCCCCAAGCGCGTCCGGACGTTGAAGTCCGTCCTGCCCGTGTCCTGCACGTTGCTGCGGCCGAGCTGTCACTGGCCCGGCTCCGCTTGGTGAAAGGCGGGGAAGCGGTGCAGGAGCCGGCCTAGCCCATCCATCTGCAGCCGGTGCGGCTCCGCCGGCGGGCCGGGCAGCCGCTGAAGGACCGCGTCCGGGGCAACGGTTCCAGCGACTGGGCAAGCGTACGAACGAGCGGGGAAAGCAGGTCTGCGCCCGGCACGCCGTACTCCACCGCCTTCCACGCCCCCTCGTGGACCTGGTGCTCGACTAACGGCATTCCGAAGGCGTGCGCCATGTCCTTCCCGAACGGCGCCGGATCCTGGTGGGCATCGACGCCGGATTGCCTTCGTTCCAGATCCACTCGCCGCCGGCGCCGACCAGGTTGAAGGAGCCGGTGGTGGGCACCATCCCGGCCTGGTCGCGGCAGCAGGCGACGGCGTCTGCCGGCGCCTTGCGGCGTACGCGAGGCGCTTGAACGGCTCATCTGACAGCACCGCGACTCGGGCGAGCGCGGCCCGCGATCCCTCGCGACTGGGCACCTCGCGGCGCACCCGGGGAGAGTTGAGCATCGCCACGCAGGCCATTTCGAACTGCGGGAGCGCCTGCCAGGCCATCACGGGCTCGATTCCGATCCGCTCGAAGTCGGCCTCCTCCAGGCCCTCACCCTTGTGGCCGGGCAGCTCGCTATGGCCCGCAGCCGCCCACCTTATGCGTACAAGGGCGGCCGAAGGACCCCGATCGCCCCGTGCGCGAGAACCGCCGAGTGCCGGTCTTCCCCATGCTGTGACATTGCCCTGAGGCTTGGCCGGGCGGATGAAATTCCTTCGCTCGGGGCGCTGTTGGTGTTCTACGGTGGAGGTCGCCGGGTGGAGCAGGTCGGTAGCTCGCTGGGCTCATAACCCAGAGGTCGCGGGTTCGAATCCCGCCTCGGCCACGATGGAGTCGGGCCCGTCGCACATGGTGCGGCGGGCCCGACCGCCTTCTTCCCCCGAACGTGAAGCATGAGATGCCTCCCGGCCAGACCGCCTCTTGGCGGCTCAGCCACCCAGGGAGGCCCCGCACCAAG